>NZ_JBHVDD010000047.1:0-67950 GCF_042802995.1 Streptomyces sp. NPDC057438 | reverse complement strand
GTTGCCAGGGCCTGTTCCGCGTAGCCGCGGCCGAACAGCACCGTGTGCACCAGCAGCGGGAAAAGCTGGTGCAGGCCGACGCGCTGCCGCCAGCCGTCGGCGAGGGGCGCGGCCCGCTCGTAGCCCTCCAGCACCCGGTCCAGGTGGGGGCAGCCGAAGAGGGCGAGCATCGCCAGGTCGGTCTCGCGGTGGCCGCCGTGCGCGGCCGGATCGATGAGCCGGGCCCGGCCGTCGGCGCCCCACAGGACGTTGCCGTTCCAGAGATCGCCGTGCAGCCGTGCGGGCGGCTCGGCCGGGCCCGTGAGGGCGGGCAGCCGCGCACAGACCTCCTCGACGACCTCGGCCTCCGCCGGGCGGATCGTGCCGTCGTCTACCGCGCGGCGCAGATACGGCAGCACCCGGTGTTCGGCGTACCAGGCCGCCCATGTGGTGCCGGGAACGTTCCGCAGGGGGGCGCGGCCGATGTACGCCTCCCGGGGACCGCCCGGGGGCGGCGCGCCGAACGATGGTGCGCCGCAGGCGTGCAGGGCGGCCAGGCCGGCGCCGAGTTGGGTGGCCGCCGCGGCACTCGGCGCCCCCTGTTCCACCCGGTCGATCACCAGCCGGTCCTCGTCGTGGCCGTACACCGTCGGCACGCGGACCGTGTCCGTCGCGGCGAGCCAGCGCAGTCCGGCCGCCTCGGCGCGGGCCGCTCCGGGGCCCTCGCCCCGCTTGACCAGCACCACCCGGCCGTCGTCGAGGGTGACCTCGACGAACGTGCCGGAGAGCCGGCGCTCACCGGTCGCCCGGCGGCCCGTGAGCCGCGCCGCCAGGACCCCGGGTGCCGTGTGTCCGGTCACGGCGCATCACCTCCGCAGCTCTTGTCCTCGGCCGGCCGACAGCGTCCGTTCCCTGTTCCCTGTCGTCCTCTCCATCCTGCACACCTGCCCCGAAGCCCGGAATTGCCGCCGTGGTGTTCCGGGCGCACGCTGGAACGAGGAGGGGGTGGCGGACAGCGGGCGCCGGCGGAAGGGCGCGTGGTCATGCCCTCGTTGAAGCATCTCGTCCGGGAGACCGGCCGCGTCGTCGGGTCCTGGCCACCGACGGGAGCCCGTCGGTGGCGGCGGATCGCGGGACTGCTGAAGTCGGCGCTCAGCGCCAACGCGGCGTTCCTGCCGATCGCCGCCGCGCTGGTCGCGCTCGCCGTGACGGGCGTGGTCCACGACCTGTCCGGGAAGTGGTCCCTGGCGGAGTGGGCAGTGTTCGTCCTCGCCGTGGTCCTCGTCCTGCTGGCGGTCAGCCGCAGGAGGTCGCGGCCGGTCCGGATCCTGTCGTTCAAGAACCTGGTCGCCGGGGACGACGTCGGCGAACTGGACCGGGTGGCGGCGGGCTTCGCCGAGTTGCTGCACAGCGAGATCGAGCGGATCTCGGAGCTGGTCAGACAGGAACCGTTCATCACGCCCGCCGACGTGCTCAACCCGGCCGGGGAGCGCGGCGAGATGGTGCTGCGGTCCACGACGCGGGTGCCGTTCAAGTCCGGTGTCGCGGCGACCGGGCTCCACGGGGACATCAAGGAGACGGAGATCGGCACGGTCGCCCTCGGACCGCTCCAGCTCCAGGTGGGCACCCTGCTGACGCTCGTGGAGCGCGCCTTCGGCCGCACCCTCCAGGGCTCACTGGTGGAGGCCGATGGGGTCCTGCGGGTCGTCGCCTCCCAGTCCGGGCACGGCGGCCGTACCTGGTCCGCGCAGACGGACGTCGTCTCCGACGACGTGCGCCGGGCCAGCGCCTCGCTCGCCCGCGAGCTCGCCCACCGCATCGAACTGGAGCGGCCGGGGGCCGCGGAGTCGGGGGCGGACGTCGACAGTTTCCAGCGTCTGGTGGACGGACTGGAGAGCTACCAGCGCTTCCATCGGGAAGGACTCCTGCATCATCTCGACGCGGCGGAGGAACACTTCCGCGCGGCCCTCTCGCACAGCCCCGGCTACGCGGCCGCCTATCACAACCTGGGCCTCGTCTACCGGGAGCAGCGCCGGATCCGTACCGACATCGGGCTCCGGGCGTCCACCGTGGTGCGCAGCGCGGCCACGCTGATGTGGCAGAAGGCGGTCGCCCTCGACCCCGCCCTCGCCCCCGCCCGGATCCAACTCGCCCGTGCCGCCCTCGAACAGGCGGAGCATCCGGACGTGGACGCGGCGAAGCGCGCCGAACTCCTGGACCAGGCGGCCCAGTCGGCCCGCAGCGCCCTGCGGCAGTCCTGCGGCGGTCATCCCATGGACGGCGCGCTCGCCGCGTACTGGCTCGGCGTGGCGCTGCTGCGGCAGGAGGCCGAGACGGGCCGGACGGCCGAGCCGGTCCTGCGGCCGGAGCCGATGCGCGGCGAGGAGCCGGGCCGGCAGCCGGCGCCGGGAGACGAAGCGGCGATCGAGTCGGGAGGCGAAGCGGGAGGTGAGGCAGGAAGCGAGGCGGGAGATGAGGCGGTGCGCGGAGCCGAACGGGTCCGGGCCGACAGCAAGGTCCGGGAAGCGCTTCGCCTCTTCCACCGCACCGAGCGGGACCTGATCGACGAACGGGCCCGCCGGCTGGTCCAGGAGGGCGACGAGGCCGCGGTACGGCCGTTGACGGAGCGGATCGCACATGTGGTCGCCATGCGGTCCGAGTGCTGGTTCCGGCTGGCCCGGGACGCGGACGACCGGCCGGGGCGCCGTGCCCGCGCGAGGGCGGACCGATGCCTGCGTACGGCCATCCGCTGGGCTCCTGACATGGCCGAACTGCACGCGCTGCGGGGCCGCATGCTGCAACGGCACAACCGTGAGGGCGCGCTCTTCGCCTGTCTGGAGGCGATCCAGCGGGACCCGCAGAACCATCATGTCGCCGTCCGTGACGTCGGCCTGTTCGCGGTGGGATCGCCGGAGTCCGGGGACACGCACGAGCTGGCCACCGCCCTGTTCACCGTCGCCGCGCACCAGCATCCCGACGACGCCGAGGCCTGGCTCCTGCTGGCCGTCAACCAGATGTTCTGGCGGGGGAACAGATCGGCCGCCCGGGCTCTCGCGGGCATGGCGCTGACCCTGGAGCCCGGCCGGGAGGACGTGCGCCGGATCGTCGACACGTACTGGCCGTCGCCGGGCGGCCACGGCGGCACGGACGGCAGGCCCTTCGTCCTGCGCTGGGCACGGGCCTGGGCCCACGCCCGGGAGGCGCGGCAGCACTTCGACGAGGCCGGACTGCGGGAGGCGCTGGCGGAAATCGGCTCGCTGCGGCGGGCGCCGGGGGCGTGCGCGCCCGAGGTCTCCCTGGCCGCGCGGGAGATCGGGCTGCTGCACGGCACGCTCGCCGGTCTGATCCTGCCCTCGGACCGGCAGCGCAGGCACTGGGCGGCGGCGGTCGAGGAGCTGACCCGGGCGGTGCGCGAAGGGCTGCCCGCCGGGCTGGAGAGCCCGCCCCTGTGGAACGTCGAGCTGGGGGACGCGCTCGCGGCCCTCGGCGACTCCCTGGCCGAGGCGGAGCACCGCGGTCCGGCCGGGCCGAGCTATCGCGAGGCGGTCGTACAGTACGACCTCGTTCTCGACCGGCCGCCGAAGACGGTCTGCCCCCGGTACCGTTCGGGGCGCCGGGGGCAGGAACGGCTGACGGTGCTGTCCGCCGAGCCGCCGGACCTGCCCACCCGGGCCCGGGCCCTGGCGGGGCGCGCGGCGGTGTACGTACGGCTGGGGCGGACGAGCGACGCGGTGCGGGACTGCCGGGACGCGTTGAAGCTGGCGCCCCTGTACGCGTATCCCCGCTTCACCCTGGCACGGCTGTACCGCGACCACCGGGCGCAGTACGACCTCGCCGAGGAGACGCTGTTGCGGTTGATCGAGCTGCTCCCGGCCGGGGAGCAGCGGGACCTGGCCCGTCTCGAACTGGCCGTCACGCACCGCGAACAGGCGGAGACCGCGCAGGGCGACGCGTGCGCGGAGCTGCTGGAGCGGGTCCGGGAGGAGTTGGTGGACGCCACCCGGGAGTCCTCGCTGAGCGCGGACCTGGAGGCCCGGATGCACGAGGAGCTGGCCAACGTGCTGGATCTGCTGGGCCGTTCCGACGACGCGATCGTCGCGCTGCGCTCGATCGGCGGCTCGGTCCGGCAGCCGGGCGCCGGGCGGCACCATGAGTGGATCGCCCATCTGATCGCCGGGCGTGAGCAGCCGTGGGAGGTGGAACAGGAGCTGCTGGAGGCCCAGGACGCCTGCGCGGCCCGGCTGACGGTGTACCGCGGCACGGACGAGGAGACTCCCCTGCGGGCCGCGCTGGTCATCCTCACGGCACGGCTCGCCATGTTCTACGCGGAGCAGGGCATCCGGCTCGACGAGGCGCGTCTGCTGGCGGAGGGCGCGCTGAAGAGTGCGCGCCGGGTGCTGGAGCCCAGCCGGATGGCCGTGTGCGAGGACGCGTGTGGCTGGGTCGCCTTCCGGCAGGGACGCCTCGACGAGGCGGTCGACCTCCTGGAGGACGCCGTCGAGCACTCCGGCGGCCATGCCCAGCAGTGGGCCCACCTCGCCCAGGCCCTGGAGGCCCGCGACGATCCCGAGGGCACTGACCACGCCCGCGACATCTGGCAGCAGATCGCGGAGCAGTTCCCCCACAGCAAGACCGCGGAACAGGCGCATCGTCACCTCGGCCTGCTCGCGCAGGACTGAGCCGCCCGGGCGCGGTGCCGGCCGGGGCGGTGCCGGCCGGGGCGGTGCCGGCCGGGGCATGGCGACGGGCACGGGGCCCGAAGGATCAGGGGGAGGGCTCCGACGTCTCGGATTCGAGCGAGGCTCGGGTCGCCTCGCCGTAGACGCCCGACTCGTCCTCCAGGAGGACGCGGGTCAGCTGGTAGCCGCGGACCGCGCTCTGGACCTCGCGGTCGTAGTCGCCGTCGGCATCGCCGCTGTAGAAGCCCACCTGGGCCAGGCGGAGTTGGAGTTCGGCCACCTCCGCTCCCCGGTCGCCGAGGCCGAGAACGGGGGGCGCCCCCTCCGACGGGGGCGGCGCGGGGGCGCCGGTGACGGTGGCGTCGCTGTCGGACGGGGTCCTGCTCGGGGTGCCGGAGCCGGTGGGGGTGGCCCGGCTCTCGGTCGGGGTCGCCTCCGGCGAGGGCGACTCGCTCACGGACGGGGACGCCGAGGACTCCGTACGGGAGGGGAACGCCGAGGAGGGCTCCGCGCCGGCGGCCGCCTCCGGGAGGTCGGCCCTGATGTCGCCGGGGCCCGAGCCGTCGCGCGAGGGGGCCTCGTACGAGAAGAGGCCGCCCATGATCCCCGCCGTCGCGAGGACGGCCGCCGCCGCGGCGCCCGCCCCGGCGGCCAGCAGCACCCGTCGCCGCCGGCCGCCGCCGTGGGGCTGTAGGTGAGGGTGCTCGTCGGGGTGTGGTTCGTGATGCGGAGGGCGCCCATCGGGGGGAGCGGTCGGCGCGTGGTGCGGCTCGGTGGGGGTGGGCGGCGGTGTGTCGCCGGCCGCCGAAGGTCCCGTCGGGCGTTCGTCCTCGCCGACCTTCACGAAGGGCCGAATACGTACCGGATCGAAGTCCTCCGCGGCCTCCGCCTGCGCCGTGCGCATGTCCCGGTGGGCTTCCGACGCGAGGCGGCCGCAGGAGCAGGCCGGGGTGCCGTCCGTGGCGCGGGGCGTACCACACTGCGGGCAGGCAGGGGCTGTTGGTTCACTCACGCATGGTCCTCTTCGAGCGGATTCCAGAATCCAAACAGATTTTCTGCACAGAATCCCCAAGACTTGCTTGAATCTCAAACTTGTCGGGGCCAAGTGCCCTGGTGTGCGTGCGAGTTCGGACAGATCTTCATGCGCCAGGTCTGGTGCGCGACCCGTCACCAGGTGTGTCATGCCTCTGACATCAATCCGGTGTGCCGGAGTGGAAGGAACCCCGTGAGCCTGTCCCGTCCCCGTCCCCGTCCCCGCCCGCGTCCGCGCGCCCACGCCCGTGCCCTGTGCACGGCCGCCGCGCTCGCCCTGGGCGTGCCCTTCGCGATGCCGGGGACCGCAGCCGCGGCGGTCCCCGCGTACGCGGTCTATCTGCAGAACTCCGTCACCGGGCTGAACGCCGCGGACAGCGGCGGTACGGTCGCCGCGCACAACCCCAAGGGCAACGAGGACCACCAGCAGTGGACGCCGGTCGCCGTCGGCGACGGCCACCAGCTGCGCAGCACCGACGGGTCGGGGATCTGCCTGGGCCGGAACGGCGACTCGGCGGTGACGGCGGCCTGCGGCGCGGACGGCACCACGTGGACGGTCGGCGAGGCGGCGAACAGCACGTACACGATCGCCGTGCCCGGCACCGCGCGGTACCTGACGGGCGTGGCCTCGGACTCCTCCCTCGTGCGGATCGGGGCGCACGGGGACCAGGCCCGCTGGTACCTCACACCGGTCGCCCCCGCCACGACGGCCATGCCCTCCCCCGACACCCGGACCCTCGACCAGGTCACGTTCCTCACCTCGCACAACGCCTTCGCCAACGGCGCCGACGGAAACTTCGCCTCGTTCCCCGTCAGTCTCTTCCCCAACCAGTCACGCGGCGTGAGCCGCCAACTCTCCGACGGGGTGAGGGGCTTCATGCTCGACGCGTACACCGTCTCGGGTCAGGCCGTCCTGTGCCACAACAGCTGTGACGGGGTCGGCAGCCCGGTGCCGCTCGCCACCGACCTCCAGCGCATGGTCGACTTCCTCAAGGCCAACCCCGGGCAGTTCGCCACCGTCTTCCTGGAGGACTACACCTCCTCCGACGTGCTCAAGGCGTCGCTGGCCTCCGTCCGCGGTCTGTCCGACGTGCTGTACCGGCCCGACCAGGAGGGCGTGGCGACGAACGGCTGGCCGACCATGGCCGACCTCGCCGCCCGCGGCAAACAGTTGCTGGTCTTCAGCGACCGCACCCGCGCGAGCGACACGTCCGCCGGCCAGGCCACCCGGAACACCTTCGGGGTGATGTACCAGCGCGAGTGGACCGTGGAGAACTACTGGTCCATGGGCGGCGGGCTCGGCGGCTCCGACTGGTCCTGCTACAGCCGCTGGGGCACGAGCAGGCCCCTCACCACGGACTCGGCCGCCTTCCACCCGCTGTTCGTCATGAACCACTTCCGGGACTACACCATCAGCGGCACGGCCGAGACGGACAACGCCAAGCTGGGCAACCGGGCACAGAACTTCTGCACCCCGGCCGCCCGCAAGAAGCCCAACTACCTCGCCGTCGACCGCTACGAGCTGGGCTCGCCGTCACCGCTCACGACCGTCGGGAACCTCAACACGTACGTCCTCTCGGCGGGTCAGTAGCCGTCGGCGCCACCTGCGGGGCACCGTGGGGATGCCCCGCAGGACGGGCAGATGGCTCCGGGACAGCTTCGCCCGCTCCCCGCCGCCCGCGATCAGCGCGTTCACCGACGCCATCGGGTCACCGCCGGCCGACCGCGCCACCAGCGCACCGACCACCAGCGGCAGCAGCACCACCACGAGGGCCGAACCGGTGGCGGTGGCCGTGGCGGTGACGTTGCGCAGCGGGCGCGGGCGCGAGGGGTGCGTGTCCATGACGACAGTGCACCAGCGGGCGGCGGTGGCGGGCATCGGAGCAGGTACTCAGTCGCCCCGGCCCACGTACTCAGACCCGCGGGTACTCGGACCCGCGCGTACGCAGGCTTGCTCGGACGCGGCACCTCGCGCGCTCAGGCCGCCTCTGCTCCCCTCTCCCCCGCCTCGCGATGGATCGGCGTCCCCGACCCGGTCAGCGGTACGCCCGTTCCGCCGCGCCGGGCCGCGACGATCTCCGCCGCGATGGACAGGGCCGTCTCCTCGGGCGTACGGGCGCCGAGGTCCAGCCCGATCGGGGACCTGAGCCGGGCCAGCTCCCGGTCGGTGAGGCCCGTTTCGCGCAGGCGGCGTTCGCGGTCGGCGTGGGTGCGGCGGGAGCCCATCGCCCCCACGAACGCGACCGGCATCCGCAGGGCCTCCGTCAGCAGCGGGATGTCGAACTTGGCGTCGTGGGTGAGCACGCACAGGACCGTACGCCGGTCGGTCCGGGTGCGCCGCAGATAGCGGTGCGGCCAGTCCACCACGATGTCGTCGGCCTCGGGAAAGCGGGCCCGTGTGGCGAAGACGGGACGGGCGTCGCACACGGTGACGTGGTAGCCGAGGAACGAGCCCGCGCGCACCAGCGCCGACGCGAAGTCGATCGCCCCGAACACGATCATCCGGGGCGGTGGCACCCGCGTCTCCACGAGGAGGGTGAGACCGCCCGGGCAGTGCGAGCCGTCCGCCGACAGCTCGACGGTGCCCGTGCGTCCGCCGTCCAGCATGGCCCGCGCCTCGGCGGCGGCCGTCCGGTCCAGGGCGGGGTGCCCGCCGAGGCCGCCTTCGTGGCCCGCCTCGGCCGTCGGGTCGTAGGCCCCGCGACCGTCCCCGCCGCCGGCCCCGCCTGCCCGTACGAGCAGGGCCTGCCCGAGGAGTGGTGCCGGGCCCCGGACGACGCGGGCGACGGCCGTCGGTTCGTCCCGGGCGGCCGCCGAGAGCGCGGCGCGCAGGACGGCTCGGGCCGGTGACGCGCCGGTGACGGGCGTGACCAGGATGTCGATGACGCCGCCGCAGGTCAGGCCGACGGCGAAGGCGTCCTCGTCGCTGTAGCCGAAGCGCCGCAGGACGGTCTCGCCGTCCGCCAGCGCCTGCCGGCACAGCTCGTACACCTCGCCCTCGACACAGCCGCCGGAGACCGAACCGACGGCCGTGCCCAGGCTGTCGACGGCGAGCGACGCGCCGGGACCGCGCGGGGCGCTGCCGCTCACCGCCACGACCGTGGCGACCGCGAAGTCGCGGCCCTCCTCGGCCCAGGCGCTCAGCTCGGCGGCCGCGTCAAGCATCCCGGCCCGCCGTCAGGACGCGGTCGGGCCGGATGGGCAGATGGCGGTGGCGTACGCCGGTGGCGTGCCAGACGGCGTTGGCCACGGCGGCCGCCGCGCCCACGATGCCGATCTCGCCGATGCCCTTGATGCCGACGGGGTCGTCGGGGTCGAGGTCGTCGACCCAGTCGGCCTCGACGGCGGGCACGTCGGCGTGCGCGGCCACGTGGTAGCCGGCGAGGTCGGCGCCGTAGTGGCCGCCGGACGCCCGGTCGCGTACCGCCTCCTCGTGCAGGGCCATGGAGATGCCCCAGATCATGCCGCCGACGAGCTGGCTCCGGGCGGTGAGCGGGTTGACGATCCGGCCCGCCGCGAAGATGCCGAGCATGCGCCGTACGCGGACCTCGCCGGTGGCGGGGTCCACGGCGACCTCGGCGAACTGGGCGCCGTAGGAGTGGCGTTCCTTTTGGGCGAGGGCGCCGAGGGCGGCGGTGGTGTCGGAGCGGACCGTGAGGCCCTCCGGCGGGATGTCGGCGCCGAGGGCGAGCCGCTCCCGTACGTCGCGGGCGGCCAGGGTGACGGCCCAGGCCCAGGAGCGGGTGCCCATGGAGCCCCCGGCGATCATGGCGGGCCCGAAGTCGCTGTCGCCGATCCGTACCCGGACCTGTTCGGGTGCGACCTCCAGCGCGTCGGCGGCGACCAGGGTGAGCGCGGTGCGGGCGCCGGTGCCGATGTCCGCCGCGTTGATCCGCACGGTGAAGGTGCCGTCGGCCTCGGCGGTCACGGCCGCCGTGGACGGCGCGGCTCCCGCGCCGAAGGAGGCGGCGGCCGTTCCGGTGCCGAGCAGCCAGCGCCCGTCCCGGCGCAGGCCCGGCCGCGGGTCGCGGTCGGCCCAGCCGAACCGGCGCGCGCCCTCGCGGAAGCAGGCGTGCAGGTTGCGGCCGGCGAACGGCAGTCCCGAGACGGGACCCCGCTCGGGCTCGTTGCGGGCCCGCAGCTCGATCGGGTCGATGCCCAGCTTCTCGGCCAGCTCGTCGACCGCCGACTCCAGCGCGAAGGAGCCCGGCGCCTCGCCGGGCGCGCGCATCCAGGTGGGGGTGGGTACGTCACGTCGTACGAGCCGGCTGGCCGTGTGGTGGGCGTCGGCGCCGTACATGACCCGGGCCGGGCCGGCGGCCGCCTCGATGAACTCGTGGACGGTCGAGGTGAGGCTCTGCGAGCGGTGCTCCAGGGCGCGCAGCCGTCCGTCGGCGTCGGCACCGAGCCGGACGCGCTGGGCGGTGGGGCTGCGGTAGCCGGCGAGGGAGAACATCTGACGCCGGGTCATGACCACCCGGACCGGGCGCTGCAGCGCGGTCGCGGCCATGACGGCGGCGACCTGGTGGGCGCGGACGCCCTTGCTGCCGAAGCCTCCGCCGACGTGCTCGGAACGGACCCGCACCGAACCCGGGTCGAGGGAGAAGAGGTTGGCGAGTTCGCCCTGGACCCACATGGTGCCCTGGTTGGAGTCGAAGACGTCGAGCCGGCCGCCGTCCCAGCGGGCCGTCACCGCGTGCGGCTCCATCGGGTTGTGGTGTTCCTCGGGGGTGGTGTACTCGGCGTCCACGACGGCGGCGGAGGCGGCGAGTGCGGCCTCCAGGTCGCCCTGCTCGATCACCGCGGGGCCGAAGGCGTCCAGCGGATACGCGTCCGGGTCCCCGGCGGTGAAGGCGATGTCGTGCGGCTGCTGTTCGTAGTGCACGACCAGCGCCTCGGCGGCCTCCCTGGCCTGCTCGGAGGTCTCGGCGACGACCAGCGCCACGGGCCAGCCCCGGTGCGGCACCCGGTCGTGCTGGAAGACGGCGGTGGTCGGGTCGGGCTTGGATCCCATGAGGCCCGCGTAGTCGGTGTCGAGACGCGGGGCGTTCTCGTGGGTCAGGACGGCGAGCACGCCCGGCATTCCGAGCGCGTCGGCGGACTCGATGGCGCGGATCCGGCCGCGGGCCACCGTGGACAGCGCGAGCCAGCCGTGGACGAGGCCCGTGAGGGGGATCTCCCCGGCGTAGCGGGCGGCGCCGGTCACCTTGTCACGGCCCTCGACGCGGGTGCGCGCGGTGCCGACGGCGCCCTGGTGTGCCGTGGGGGCGGTGGTCATCGGGTGGCCTCCTCGGCGAGTTCGGACAGGACGGCCACGACGAGGTTGCGCATGAGGGTCACCTTGTATCCGTTGTGGGGCAGCGGCGCGGCGGCGGCCAGTTCGGCGTCGGCGGCGGCCGCGAACGTCTCCGCGTCGGCCGGGGCGCCGGTCAGCGCGCGCTCCGCCGCGTGGGCCCGCCACGGCCGGGACGCGACCGCGCCGAAGGCCAGCCGTACCTCGTGCACGAGGCCGTCGCGGACGTCGAGCGCGGCGGCGATCGAACCGATGGCGAAGGCGTACGAGGCGCGTTCGCGGACCTTGCGGTAGCGCGAGCGCGCGGCGACGGCGGCGGGCGGCAGGACGACGCCGGTGATCAGGGCGCCCGGCGGCAGGGTTGTCTCGACGTGCGGGGTGTCGCCCACCGGCAGGTAGACATCAGCGAGGGGCGACTCACCGCGCCCGTCGGCCGTCTCATAGGTCACCACGGCGTCGAAGGCGGCCAGCGCCACCCCCATGTCGGAGGGGTGGGTCGCCACGCAGTGCCCGGACGCGCCGAGGATCGCGTGGTTGTGGTGCTCGCCCTCGATCGCGGGGCAGCCGCTGCCGGGCAGGCGCTTGTTGCAGGGCTGGGTGACGTCGGCGAAGTAGCCGCAACGGGTGCGCTGCAGGAGGTTGCCGCCGACGGTGGCCATGTTGCGCAGCTGCCCGGAGGCACCGGCCAGCACGGCCTGGGCCAGTGCGGGGTAGCGGCGGCGGATCTCGGGGTGGGCCGCGAGGTCGCTGTTGGTGACGGTCGCACCGATCCGCAGTCCGCCGTCCTCGGTCGAATCGATCGCGTCGAGGGGGAGTTCACGGACGTCGACGAGCCGGGCGGGCCGCTCGACGCCGGTCTTCATCAGGTCGACGAGGTTGGTGCCGCCGCCGAGGAAACGGGCCTCGGGGTCGGCGCCGAGCAGGGCGACCGCGCCGGAGACGTCGTACGCCCGCTGGTAGTCGAACTCCTTCACGCCACGGTCTCCTCGGTCCTCGCGGTGCTGACGGCGGCGGCGCGGGCCACGGCCTCGACGATCGACACATAGGCGCCGCAGCGGCACAGGTTGCCGCTCATCCGCTCGCGGATCTCCTCGGGCGTGAGCGGTGGCGCTCCCGCCTCGGGGCGTACGTCGTCGGTGGCGGCGCTGGGCCAGCCGGCCGCGTGTTCCTCGATGACCGCGATGGCCGAACAGATCTGGCCCGGGGTGCAGTAGCCGCACTGGAAGCCGTCGAGATCGAGGAACGCCTGTTGTACGGGGTGCAGTGCGTCGCCGTCGGCCACGCCCTCGATGGTGGTGATCTCGCGCCCCTCGGCCGCGACCGCCAGCTGCAGGCAGGAGACGTTGCGGCGTCCGTCGACGAGGACGGTGCAGGCACCGCACTGCCCCTGGTCACACCCCTTCTTGGTGCCGGTCATGTCGAGCCGCTCGCGCAGGGCGTCGAGCAGGGTGGTGCGGTGGTCGACGGAGAGCGTGTGCTTCTCGCCGTTGATGTTCAGGGTGATGGCGCTGTACGTCGAGGAGGTGGCTGGAGACATGGTCAGCCTTCTTTCGCGTATCCGGAGCATGTCGAAGGGACTCGCTGCGGCAGGCGGTCGAGTCAGATATGTGGACAGCGGAGGTTGCCTTCGCCGGGCGAACCGGCGCTACGATGACACAACCGGACAGCTGTCCTCTCCGGAAAAACCTAACGGACAATTGTCCGCTTAACAAGAACGGGTTTCGGCCAGGGACCCGCGAGGAGGGCCCGTGGAGCCGAAGAAGGACGCCTCACTGCGCTCCGACGCCCAGCGCAACCGCGAGCGCATCCTGGCGGTCGCGCTGACCGAACTGACGCGCTGCGCGGACGCGCCGTTGAGTGGGATCGCCAGGAAGGCGTGTGTCGGGCAGGGCACGTTCTACCGTCATTTCCCCACCCGGGAGGCCCTGGTCCTGGAGGTCTACCGACACGAGATGCGGCAGGTCGCCGACTCCGCGGCCGAGTTGCTCGCCACGCACGGGCCGGACCGGGCGCTGCGCGAGTGGATGGACCGCCTCGCCCGGTTCGCCATGACCAAGGCGGGCCTCGCGGACGCGATCCGCCAGGCCACCTGCCACCCCGACGGCCCCGACCGGCCGGCGCACACCCCGGTGACCGAAGCCGCCGAACTCCTGCTCCGCGCGGGCGAGAAGGCCGGCACCGTCCACCCCGGAGTCACCGCGGACGACTTCTTCCTCGCGATCGCCGGTCTCTGGCAGCTCGCCGCCCAGGACACCCCCCACTCCGACTGGCAGCCCCGCGCCGCCCGCCTCCTCGACCTCGTCATGGACGGGTTGCGGGCGGGGGATGCGGGGGCGGAGAGGTAGGGGTGGGCGGGGGACGCGGCGACGGGAGCGCTTCAGACTAGGCCCGGCCGCGCGTCACGGAAGCACCACTGTCCCCACCACGACCTGACCGGAGGGATGCCTGAGAGAGGAGGGTCACAACCGTGCCCCCACGTCCGCCCCGCTCACAGGCCGCAGGAACGCCGACGTCGGGATCGAGCCGTTCGCCGTCCTCGCCCCCGTGATCGTGGTCGCGTCCGTGCTCGTGAAGGTCCAGGTGCCGCCGAGGTTCCAGGAGTTGCCGCTGCCGGCCGAGTGCGAGCCCAGCGAGACGTTCGTGCCGTTGGCCACCGAGAGGTTCTTCGTCAGGGTGCCGTCGGCGTCGGCGAAGTCGAAACCGGCACCCTTGTTGCGCCAGGCCGTGCAGCGCTCGGCCACCAGCGCCCCGGGGTTGGCGTTGTCGATGAAGCCGCCGGCCGAGTTGTCCCACGCCATGCTGTTGCGCACGACGTGCGCCGCGGGCCGGTCCTCGTCACCGCCGCCGAGCTTGTAGCCGTTGCCGTCACCGGTGTAGTCGGGCAGGCTCCAGCGGTTGTAGCCGTTCGCGTGGGCGACGCTTCCCTCGATCGTCACCGGCGAGAGGAACTCCCAGAAGTCCAGCCCGTCGTCGGAGTTGTTCCACAGTCGGGCCCCGCGAACGACGTTGCCCGTCCCGGAGCCCTCCTTGATCGCCAGGCCGTCGGCGCTCTCGCCGTTCTTGCGCGGATCCCGGTTGCCGTAGCTGTCCAGGCCGATGATCTGGTTGCCGCCGGACGCGCCCTGGAGGTGCACCCCGGACTCGTAGTTGTTCCGTGTGACCAGCCGCTCGAAGACGTTGCCACTGGTGTCCGCGCCGAAGATCCCGTACGGCCCGTTGACGATCTCCAGCCCGCTCAGCCGCCAGTACTCCCCCTCGATGTGGATCGCCCCCCGCTGCGCCCGCGGAATGCTGGAGCCGACCGCGCCGGGCGTGTACGGCATCCCCTCGCCGTCGATGACGACCCGCTCGCCGTTGTGGTTGCCGAGCCGGATGGGCTGACTCGCCGTTCCGCTCTTGAGCAACTGGATGTTCGCGGCCGGCGCGTAGGTGCCGCCCCGGACCAGGATCGAGTCACCCGCCTGCGCGAGGTCGACGGCCCGCTGGATGGTCCGCAACGGGGCCGCCAGGGTGCCGGCGTTGCTGTCGTTGCCGTCGGTCGCGACGTAGATGGTGCCGGCGGCGTGCGCGGCGGGGGCGGACAGGGCGAGGAGGCCCCCGGCCAGGACGCTCAACAGGCTTACGCACGCGGTGAATCGCTGTGGACGCATGGCTCGTCTCCCGGACACCGAAGGGGAAAGCGCTTTCCATTCCGGAAGCTAGAGTCATTGCCCCGGGCGCGTCAAGAACCATGCACGTGATCGACGTTCTCATTCATGAATCAACAAGACGGGAGGGGTGACCGGCGAGGGGAGCGGGGCCGGATGGATCGGGGCGGCCGCGCGAGCGCGGGCACAGGGACTCGATCCCCTGCCGAAGATGTACGCGCAGCCATCTTGACGTGTAAATGACAACGATGGCAGGTTCACCCGGGAGCGCTCCCATCTCACTCAGGGAAGGGACCCACCCATGCGCAACACCCATCACTCCCCCTTACCGCCCCTGCCGCTTCTCGGCCTGGTGGCAGCCCTGCTCGTCTCCCTCGCACTGACACTCGCGCCCCCCGCACCCTCCGCGGCGGCGGCCGCTTCGGCGGCAACCGGCGCCGCCGCGGCCCCCGTACGCGTCATGCCGCTGGGCGACTCGATCACGGGTTCACCCGGCTGCTGGCGGGCGGTGCTGTGGAACCGTCTGCGGAACGCCGGCTACACGGACCTCGACTTCGTCGGCACGCTCCCCACCCAGGGGTGCGGGCAGGAGCACGACGGTGACAACGAGGGCCACGGCGGAGAGCTCGTGACCAACGTGGCCGACCGGAACCTGCTGCCCGCCCGGCTGTCGGCGACCCGCCCGGACATCGTTGTCATGCATTTCGGCACGAACGACGTGTGGAGCAGTGTCGCCCCGGACCGCATTCTCGCCGCGTACACCAAGCTGGTCGGCCAGATGCGCGCGTCCAACCCGCACATGCGTGTTCTCGTCGCGCAGCTCATCCCCATGAACCCCGGCAGTTGCACCGGCTGCGCGCAGCGGGTGGTGGACTTCAACGCGCGGATCCCCGCCTGGGCCCGGGCGACGAGCACCGACGACTCGCCGGTGACCGTGGTCGACCAGTGGACGGGTTTCAGCACGGCGACCGACACCTACGACGGGGTGCACCCGAACGCCGCCGGCGACGACAAGATCGCCGCGCGCTGGTATCCGGCACTGCGCGCGGTGCTGGACGCGGGGGTGCCGGGTGATCCGGGCGACCCGGGTGGCGGTCAGGCCACGTGCGGCGCGGTCTTCCGGGCCACCAACGTCTGGCAGGGCGGCTACCAGGGCGAGGTGACGGTGACGAACACGTCGTCGTCCGCCGTGACGGGCTGGACCGTGACGGTTGTACCGGCCGGCGGGGCCCGTCTCACCCAGGTCTGGAACGGGACCTCGGTCACGGCGGCCGACGGCACGGTGACGGTCACCAACGTCTCGTGGAACGGCACGCTCCCGGCGGGCGCGAGCACCACGTTCGGGTTCGTCGCCACGGCCCCCACGACGGCCGGGACGCCGTCGGCGACGGTCGGCTGCACGGCACGGACCACGGCCGCCTCCTCGTAACCAACGGCTCGACACCGTGCCGAGGCAATCGGCCGGCCGGTCGCTCGGCCGACCGGCCGGCCACCCATCCCTCCACCCAGCCAGCCGATCGCCGGCCGGGCGACAAGCGCTCCGCCTTGCCCTCATCCCGTCCCCATCCCCATCCCCAGGCTCGCATCTCCCCACCCCGCCCCACTCCTCCTCGCTGGAGCCGCCATGAGAGCCCTCACGCGCACGACAGCACCCGCCCGCACCCCTGGTACGCCCCGTCGGCGCCGTCCATCCCGGACCGGCACCCTCGCCGTCGCCCTCCTCGGCCTGCTGCTCCCCTTGTTCGTCTTCGGCACGCCGGCGCACGCGGCGCCGCCCGGCTTCCGGATCGAGAACGGCCGGCTGCTGGAGCGCTCCGGCAACGACTTCGTGATGCGCGGTGTGAATCACGCCCACACCTGGTACACGGACCGGATCGGCTCGCTCGCCCACATCAAGGCCAAGGGCGCCAACACCGTGCGCGTGGTCCTCTCCAGCGGTGACCGGTGGACCCGCAACGACACCGCCGACGTGGCGAACGTCGTGACGCAGTGCAAGCGGAACCGGCTCATCTGTGTCCTGGAGGTGCACGACACCACGGGGTACGGCGAGCAGAGCGGGGCGGCGACCCTCTCCCGGGCCGCCGACTACTGGATCGATGTGCAGAGCGCGCTGACGGGCCAGGAGGACCACGTCATCGTCAACATCGGCAACGAGCCGTACGGCAACAACAACTACGCGGGCTGGACGGCGGACACCAAGGCGGCGATCCAGAAGCTGCGCGCCGCCGGATTCGACCACACGATCATGGTCGACGCCCCCAACTGGGGCCAGGACTGGGCGTTCACGATGCGCGACAACGCGGCCTCCGTCTTCGCGGCCGACCCGGACGCCAACACGATCTTCTCCATCCACATGTACGGCGTCTTCGACACGGCGGCGGAGGTGAACGACTACCTCAACCGGTTCGTGCAGGCCAGACTGCCCATCGTGATCGGCGAGTTCGGGCACGACCACTCGGACGGCAACCCCGACGAGGACGCCATCCTCGCCACCGCGCAGCGGCTCGGCCTCGGTTACCTCGGCTGGTCCTGGAGCGGCAACGGCGGCGGTGTCGAGTACCTGGACCTGGTGACCGGCTTCGACCCGGACCAGCTGACCAGCTGGGGGCAGCGCCTCTTCAACGGCGCGAACGGCATCGCGGCCACGTCGAAGGAGGCCGCGATCTACGCCTCCTCGGGCGGCGACACCACTCCCCCGACGGCCCCCGGCACCCCGGCCGCCTCCGCGGTGACCTCCTCGTCCGCCACCCTGACCTGGGCCGCCGCCACCGACGCGACGGGCGTCACCGGCTACGACGTCGTCCGTGTCAGCGGCAGCACCGAGACCGCCGCGACCACCACGACGGGCACCTCCGCGACGCTCACCGGGCTGACCCCCGCCACGTCGTACACCTTCGCCGTGTACGCGCGGGACGCCGCCGGCAACCGCTCGGCACGCTCGGGAACGGTGAACGTCACGACCGCGTCCGGCGGTTCCACGGCGGCCTGCGCCGTCGGCTACCGGGTGACGGGCGAATGGCCCGGCGGATTCCAGGGCGAGATCGTCATCCGCAATACCGGCACCTCGGCCGTCGACGGCTGGACCCTGCGCTGGACGTTCCCCGGCAGCCAGCGCGTCTCCAGCCTCTGGGGCGGTACGGCGGCCCAGTCCGGCGCGGCCGTCACCGTCACCGCCGCCTCGTACACCGCGAAGATCCCGGCCGCGGGTTCGGTCTCCCTCGGGTTCACGGCGAGCCGTGGCACCACCAACCCGGCGCCGACCGCGTTCACCCTCAACGGGGCCTCCTGCACGACGTCATGACCCTCCGGGCCGGACCCGTGGCAGCTCAGCCCGGGCCCGGCCCGGCCCCGCCGCCCTTCAGCCGCTCCAGGTCCGAGGGCCGTACCTGGATGGCCAGGACGGCGATCAGGGCGGCGACGACGGTGAAGATCGCGGCCATGACGAAGGCGGCCGAGACGCCCGCGGTGAGCACCTCGTCGGACCAGGGCGGCGGGAGCTGCCCGGTCTGTTCGAACCGCAGGCGCTCGGCCGGAGTCGCCTGGGAGAGGAAGTCCGGGACCTGCTCGGCCGCCTCGTTGGTGCTGGCCGTGCCGTACATCGTGACGAGGATGGAGAGGCCGAGTGAACCGCCGACCTGCTGGGTGGCGTTGAGGAGCCCGGAGGCCGCACCGGTCTCCGCTGTGGGGACGTCGGAGAGGGCCATCAGGGTCAGCGAGACGAACTCCATGCCCATGCCGAGGCTGAAGACGAGCATCGGGCCGAGGACACTGCCGGCGTAGGTGGAGTGGACGTCGGTCAGGGTCAGCCAGCCCAGGCCGACGGCCGCGAGGATCGCGCCCCCCACCATGAACGGTTTGGGCCCGTACACGGGCAGGAACCGGGAGGCCAGCCCGGCCCCGACCGCGATGACGGCGCTGACCGGCAGGAACGCCAGCCCGGTGGCCAACGGGCTGAAGTCCAGCACGTTCTGGGTGAACAGCGTCAGGAAGAAGAACATGCCGAAGATCGCGGCCGCCAGGCACAGCATGATGCCGTAGGTTCCGGCGCGGTTGCGGTCGGCGAACATGTGGAGGGGAGTGATCGGCTGCCGGGAGCGCTTCTCCACCAGCACGAACGCCGCCAGCAGTACGACGGCCCCGGCGAACGAGGCCAGCGTGAGCGTGTCCCGCCAGCCCTCCTGCGCGGCCCGGATGAAGCCGTACACCAGGAACACCATGCCCAGGGTGGAGGTGAGGGCGCCGGTGATGTCGAAGTGCCCGGGTGTGCGCGCGGACTCACGGATCCAACGCGGTGTCGCCAGCGCGATCAGCAGGCCGATCGGCACGTTGACGAACAGGACCCATCGCCAGTTCAGCCACTCCACGAGGACGCCGCCGGCGAGCAGCCCGATCGCGCCGCCGCCCGCCGAGACCGCCGCGAACACCCCGAACGCCCGGTTGCGCTCCGGTCCTTCGCGGAACGTCGTACTGATCAGGGCGAGGGACGTCGGGGAGGCGATGGCACCGCCGACACCCTGGAGGGCGCGGGCAGCGAGGAGTTGGGCCTCGTTCTGGGCCAGGCCGCCGAGGAGCGAGGCCAGGACGAACAGCAGCACGCCGAAGACGAAGACCCGCCGTCGGCCGAGGATGTCCCCGGCCCGGCCGCCCAGCAGCAACAGGCCGCCGAAGGTCAGCGTGTACGCGTTGACCACCCAGGCGAGGCTTGTCGTGGAGAAGTCCAGGGACCGCTGGATGTCCGGCAGAGCGATGTTCACGATGGTGATGTCCAGCACCACCATCAACTGGCACGAGGCGATGACGAACAGCGCCATCCCATTGCCGCCACCGCCCGTTTCCCGGGTGGTGGTGAGTCCTGGGGACGTCTGGCGAGGATCGCTCATGATAGGTCGCAAGGGGCCGGGTCCGGCGAACGGTTCCGTCCGCCGTCGCGTTCCACTGTTCGACGGTACGCCGGTGACCTGGGCGTCACCACTCGGGCTCGATCCCCGCACGCGCACGTCCCGGATCGGAAAAACAGGTGCGCCATCGCGCGGGCCGGCGTTACGGTCGCCGCGATGACTACACACTCCCTCGGCAGAACGGGGGTCCCGTCCGCGCAAGGTGAGTGCTGATGCTCACCGACACCGCGAACGGGGATCCCCGCCTTTCCTTCTGGTTGCGCGTGCGCGAGTTCGCCGTGCCCCCCTCCATGGTCGAGACCGCGACCGCCCGCCGCTCCGTCGGCGACTGGGCCGGTGCGTGCGCCGCCGCGGGCGTCGACATCGACCTCGACATGCGTTCCGTGGCGCACGCGTACGGCCGGGAGTTCCAGGCCCGGGTCCGGACCGATCTCCGGAACCTGGCTCCGGACCTGCTGCGCTGGCACATGCCGAGGATCGCCCCCGACGGACTGCTGCGGCCGGGCCTGACCCTCACACTGGCCCGGTACCCCACGGCCGGGCGTGAGAGCCCGAGTCCCGTGCACCTCGTGGTCCGGACACCGCCCGCCTGGGCGGACGCCGGGCAGCGGATCAGTCTCGCGCTGTGGGACGGATCCCGCTCCGACCCCCGTGCCCCCGCTCATCCGCACGCACGCCCCAGCCGTCGGTACCGGCTCGATCTGCACCGCCACCTCTGGGACGCGCGCAGGGCGGGTGAGCTGCGCGGCCGCTCCGGAGCGGACCGGCCACCGGGGCCGCGTCCGCCCGGGCCGGACGTGTGGGGGACGCCGGCCGCGGAACTCGGCTGCGCCGTCGAGCGATGGGCGGACGAGGCGGCGATCGTGCTCCGCGCCGAGGGGCGGCCCACGGGGACCGTTCTCGTACGGTGCGGGACCCGACGCCGGCTGCTCCTGGACCTGGGCCTGGACTCGGGAGCGGGTCAGGGCCGGCGCCCGGAGACTCACCGGGGTGCGGACGGCGACAGCGGGTCACCCTCGCTGCGGATCACGGCCGCACGGGGCGACGACGGTGCTTTCACCTCCTTGCCGGTCCTCCCCGACGCCGCGACCTGGGCGCTGCCCGACCTGGAGCTGATCCGTGCCGGAGCGCTCGACGCCGGGCGGCTGCACCCTCTGGTCGCGGCGGCGCTCGTACCGGATCACGAACGGTCCGGGCCCGGGCCCCACGAGGTCCTGGACCGGGCGGGGCGGCCACGCGTCGTGGACTGCCGCGGTGAGCGGCACCGGATCGGCCTGGTCGACGGGACCCTGACGGCTCTCGACCATGACCCGGCCGAGCTGCGGCGCGAGGAACTGCTGGTGCACCTGACCGGCACTCCCCTCCCCTGTCTACGGGCCATCGACGAGGCACACCGCCGTCCGGACTGCCTGTCCGGTGTGCGCGAACGCCTGGACCACGGGGACGTCGCCGGTGCGCTGGCCGTCGTCGAGGGCCTCCTCGGCCCCGAGGCGGTCCTGCGCGACGGACCTCTGCGGGACGAACTGGAGTCGGCCGCCCAACGGCGGATCGTCTACGGCCTGTACCGGGCCGGTATCGCCGAACCGCTCCCCGGACGGGTCCGTGCCGACGCCGGCCGCCGCCCTCCCCGCCACCGCCGCCCCCGCGACGCGACCTTCTACTGACCCGGGCGACCGGGGCGACCGGGTCCACCCGTTCCTGACTCGTGGCCCGGCCGAGCAGGCCCTTGACTCCTGGCCCCTCCCTCCTGACTCCTGACTCCTGGCCCTTCCCTCCTGGCCCTTCCCTCCTGACTCCTGCCCCCTGGCCTCTCGCGGTACCCGCACCCATCACAGGCCTTCGGCCCCCTACACCCCAAGGTGACTCACATGCCCACATGCACCCCGTTCCCCCTGCCCGTCGCGCACACCCCGCCCGGCCGCACCTCCCAACTCGACGTAGCGGCGGACCTGTTGAGCCTGCTGCGCACCACGACCACCGAACCGCGCCCCGACGCCCAGCTGGAGGCACTGACCCTGGCCGTCGCCGCCGACCTGCCCGTCCTGCTGTGGGGTGAGCCCGGGATCGGCAAGACCGCGGCGCTGACCCAGCTCGCGACCGCCCTGGACCTCCCGCTGACGACCGTGATCGCCAGCGTGCACGAGCCGTCCGACTTCTCGGGGCTCCCGATCGTGGGAGACGACCCGGCCGAGCAGGGCGTGCCGATGGCGCCGCCGGACTGGGCGGTGCGGCTGGTGCGCGCGGGCCGGGGGCTGCTGTTCCTGGACGAGCTGTCGACGGCGCCGCCCGCCGTGCAGGCCGCGTTGCTGCGTCTGGTGCTGGAGCGGCGGATCGGTGCTCTGCAACTGCCGCCCGGTGTACGGATCGTGGCCGCCGCCAACCCCCGGTCCTCGGCGGCGGACGGCTGGGAGCTGAGCCCCCCGCTGGCCAACCGGTTCGTGCATCTGCAGTGGACGCACGACCACGAGGTCGTCGTACGGGGTCTCGGCGGGACCTGGCCGCGGGCCACCCTGCCGCGGCTCGCGCCGGAAAGGCTGCCGGAGGCGGTGGAGTTCGCCCGGCGTGCGGTGTGCGCGCTGCTGGCCGCGCGGCCCAAGCTCGTGCATCAGCTGCCGAACAGCGAGAGTCGCCGAGGCGGGCCGTGGCCGTCCCCCCGGAGCTGGGAGATGACGCTGCATCTGATCGCCTTCGCGACCGCCGCCGGCGTCTCGCGCGATGTACTCTCCCAGTTGGTGCGGGGCACCGTGGGCGACGGTCCGGGGCTGGAGCTGCTGGCCTCGCTGGACCGGCTCGACCTGCCGGATCCCGAGACGCTGCTCGCCGACCCGTCGGGGGCGGACCTGCCCCAGCGGGGGGATCTGCGGCAGGCGGTGCTCGACGGTGTGGTGGCGGCGGTCCGGGCACGGCCGGAGAAGGGCCGCTGGGACGCGGCGTGGGCGCTGCTGGTGCGGGCGCTGGAGACCGGTGCCCCGGATCTGGTGGTCGTCCCCGCTACCACCCTCGCGTCCCTGCGCCGCGACGACTGGGACGTGCCGGCGGCGATCGAGAGCCTCGCCGGAGTGGTGACCCTGTCCCGGCGAGCGGACGAGGCGGCGTCCCGCGCCGAGCAGGCGACGAGGACCCGCCGATGACAGCCCCGATGACAGCCGGGTCGACTGACCGGAAGGACGCGGCCGCGGGTGCGACAGCCACCGGAACGGCTGCCCACAGCGCCGGCACGCACGCGGGGGCGAGCACCGGCAGCAGCGCGCGGGTGCTCGACTTCGACAAGCTGTACACCGCCCGGCTGCAGGCGGCGCGGGCCCGCCCCTATCTGGCGACCGCGTTGTTCGCGCTGCACGCGGTCGAGTCCCCGCGGGTGCCCACGATGGGCGTCGACCGGTACTGGCGGTGTTACGTCTCCCCGGACTTCGTGGACCGTACGCCGGTGGAGGAGCTGGCCGGGGTGTGGGTGCACGAGGTGTCTCATCTCCTGCGCGACCACCACGGGCGCAGTGACCGGGTCGCCAGGGAGCGCGGCCTGACCGGGCCCGGGGAGCGGCTGCGGATGAACATCGCCGCCGACTGCGAGATCAACGACGACGCCTTCGGCGACGGACTGGTCAAGCCCGAGGGCGTCGTCGATCCGGCGTTCCTGCGGCTGCCCGAGGGACAGCTGATGGAGGACTATCTGCGTCAGTTCCAACTGGGGGCGCAGACGGGTGAGTTCGCGTGGCTGGACTGCGGCAGCGGCGCCGACGGTCTGGAACGGGAGTGGGAGCTGGGGGCGGACGGGGCGCACGCCCTGAGCGAGCAGGAACGGGACGCGGTCCGGTTCCGGGTGGCCCAGGGCATCACCGGCCGTCCGGGGTCGGCGTCCGCGGGCTGGAAGCGCTGGGCGGAGGAGGCGTTCCATCCGCCCCAGCCGTGGCGCGATCTGCTGGGCGCGGCGGTGCGGTCGGCGGCGTCCGCGCCCGGCGCGGGCGAGGACTACAGCTACGGTCGGCCGTCGCGGCGCTCGGCCGGTGTGCCGGGGACCGTGCTGCCGAGTCTGCGGCGCCGGCCGCCCCACGTCTCGGTGATCATCGACACCTCCGGGTCGGTGAGTGACGCGGAACTGGGCAGCGCGCTGCTGGAGGTCGCGGCGATCTCCCGTGCCGTGGGCGGCCGACGGGACCTCGTCACCGTCGTCCCCTGCGACGCTGCGGCCCGGATCGCCCATCCGCTGTGCAAGGCCGAGGGCATTCCCCTGCTGGGCGGCGGCGGGACGAACCTGCGCGCCGGCTTCACCCGGGCGCTGCGCAGCAACCCCAGGCCCGACGTGATCGTGGCCCTCACCGACGGACAGACACCCTGGCCCGCCTCCCGGCCGCCGTGCCGGACCGTGGTCGGCCTGTTCCCCCGGCACTCCCGGCACCTCACATGGAGCGAGCACGACCCCGACTACGTACCCCACTCACCCCCGGACTGGGCCCGCGTGGTGCAGATCGGATGAGCCCCGTCGGCCCCTCGGAACACTCACATGACAATGCGCACGGCTGTCGGCCGCCGCCGCGCGCTGACGTCCGTAACGGGTCCGTCGACGCGCGGCGCCCGCCGGCGGTCAGCCGATCTCGACCAGCAGGTCGCCGCCCTCCACCTGCTGGATCTTGTTGATGGCCAGGCGGGAGACCCGGCCGGCCTTCGGGACGGTGATGGTGGCCTCCATCTTCATCGCCTCGATGGTGGCGACGGTCGCGCCCGCCGCGACCTCGTCGCCCTCGGCGACCGCCAGGGTGACCACGCCGGCGAAGGGGGCGGCGACGTGGCCCGGGTTGGAGCGGTCGGCCTTCTCCGTGACGGGGATGTCCGAGGAGGCGGCCTTGTCGCGGATCTGGATCGGCCGCAGCTGGCCGTTCAGGGTGGACATCACCGTGCGCATACCGCGCTCGTCGGCCTCGCCCACGGCCTCCAGGCCGATGAGGAGCCGCACACCGGGCTCCAGGTCGACGGCGTACTCCTTGCCGGGGCCGAGGCCGTAGAAGAAGTCCTTGCTGTCGAGGACGCTGGTGTCGCCGTACGTCTGACGGTGGTTCTCGAACTCGCGTGTCGGGCCGGGGAACAGGAGCCGGTTGAGGGTGGCGCGGCGGTCCTTCTCCAGTCCGGCGCGGTCCTCGGCGTCCAGGTCCTGGACGGGCTTGGCGTCGGCGCGGCCCTGGAGGGCCTTGCTGCGGAACGGCTCGGGCCAGCCGCCGGGCGGGGTGCCCAGCTCGCCGCGGAGGAAGCCGATGACGGAGTCGGGGATGTCGAACCGGTCGGGCGTGGCCTCGAAGTCGGCGGGTGACACCCCGGCGCCCACGAGGTGCAGGGCGAGGTCGCCGACCACCTTGGAGGACGGCGTGACCTTGACCAGGTGGCCGAGGATGCGGTCGGCGGCGGTGTACATCGCCTCGATGTCCTCGAAGCGGTCGCCGAGGCCGAGGGCGACGGCCTGGGTGCGCAGGTTGGAGAGCTGGCCGCCGGGGATCTCGTGGTCGTAGACGCGGCCGGTCGGGGAGGCGAGGCCCGCCTCGAACGGGGCGTAGATGCGGCGGACGCTCTCCCAGTAGGGCTCCAGGTCGCCGACGGCGCGCAGGTCGAGGCCCGTGGGGCGGTCCGAGTAGTCGGTCGCGGCCACGATCGCGGACAGCGACGGCTGGGAGGTGGTGCCCGCCATGGAGGCCACGGCCCCGTCGACGGCGTCGGCGCCGGCCTGGATCGCGGCGAGATAGGTGGCGAGCTGGCCGCCGGCCGTGTCGTGGGTGTGGATGTGCACCGGCAGGTCGAACTCGCGGCGCAGCGCGGTCACCAGCTTGGTGGCGGCGGGGGCGCGCAGCAGACCCGCCATGTCCTTGACGGCCAGGACGTGGGCGCCGGCCTCGACGATCTGCTCGGCCAGCCGGAGGTAGTAGTCGAGGGTGTAGAGCCGCTCGGCAGGGTTGGAGAGATCGGAGGTGTAGCAGAGGGCGACCTCGGCGACGGCCGTTCCGGTGGCGCGGACGGCGTCGATGGCGGGCCGCATCTGGCCCACGTCGTTGAGCGCGTCGAAGATCCGGAAGATGTCGATACCGGTCTCGGTGGCCTCCTGGACGAAGGCATCGGTGACCTCGGTCGGGTACGGCGTGTAGCCGACGGTGTTGCGGCCGCGCAGCAGCATCTGGAGGCAGATGTTGGGGGCGGCGGCGCGGAAGGCGGCCAGGCGCTCCCAGGGGTCCTCGGCGAGGAACCGCAGGGCGACGTCGTAGGTGGCGCCGCCCCAGCACTCCAGGGAGAGCAGCTGCGGGAGCGTCCGGGCGACCACGGGGGCGACGGCGAGCATGTCCTTGGTCCGGACCCGGGTGGCGAGCAGCGACTGGTGGGCGTCCCGGAAAGTGGTGTCGGTGACGCCGATGGTCGGCGACTCGCGCAGCCAGCGGGCGAAGCCCTCCGGGCCGAGTTCGACGAGCTTCTGCTTGGAGCCGGCCGGGGGCTCGGCCGCGGTGGCCCTCGGCAGCTTGGCCGTCGGGTCGACGAGGTCGGGCCGTGGGCCGTTCGGCTTGTTCACGGTCACGTCGGCCAGATAGGTGAGCAGCTTGGTGCCCCGGTCGGCCGAGTGGCGGGAGGTGAGCAGGTGCGGGCGCTGCTCGATGAAGGACGTGGTGACGTTGCCGGACTGGAAGTCGGGGTCGTCGAGGACGGCCTGCAGGAACGGGATGTTGGTGGAGACGCCCCGGATGCGGAACTCGGCGACCGCGCGGCGGGCCCGGTTGACGGCGGTGGTGAAGTCCCGCCCCCGGCAGGTCAGTTTGACCAGCATGGAGTCGAAGTGGGCGCTGATCTCCGTACCGGCGTGGGTGGTGCCGCCGTCGAGACGGATGCCGGAGCCGCCGGGCGAGCGGTAGGCGCTGATCCGGCCGGTGTCGGGGCGGAAGCCGTTGGCGGGGTCCTCGGTGGTGATACGGCACTGCAGGGCGGCGCCGCGCAGGGTGACGGTCTCCTGGGACAGGCCGAGTTCGGCGAGGGTGGCCCCGGCGGCGATCCGCAGCTGGGACTGGACGAGGTCGACGTCGGTGACCTCCTCGGTGACCGTGTGCTCGACCTGGATACGGGGGTTCATCTCGATGAAGACGTGGTTGCCGTCGCGGTCGAGGAGGAACTCGACGGTGCCCGCGTTGCGGTAGCCGATCTCGCGGGCGAAGCGGACGGCGTCGGCGCAGATGCGGTCGCGCAGGGCCGGGTCGAGGTTCGGGGCGGGCGCCAGCTCGATGACCTTCTGGTGGCGGCGCTGCACCGAACAGTCGCGTTCGAAGAGGTGGATGACGTTGCCGTGGCCGTCGGCGAGGATCTGCACCTCGATGTGGCGGGGCTCGACGACGGCCTTCTCCAGGAAGACGGTGGGGTCGCCGAAGGCGGAGGCGGCCTCGCGGGAGGCGGCCTCGATGGACTCGCGCAGCGCGGCGGGGTCCTCGACGCGGCGCATTCCGCGCCCGCCGCCGCCCGCGACGGCCTTGACGAACACGGGGAAACCGATGTCGTCGGCGGCGCGCACCAGGGCGTCCACGTCGGTGGAGGGCTCGGAGGAGCCGAGGACGGGTACGCCGGCGGCGCGGGCGGCGGCCACCGCGCGCGCCTTGTTGCCGGTCAGCTCCAGGATGTGCGCGCTGGGGCCGACGAACGTGATGCCGGCCTCCTCGCACGCCCGGGCCAGCTCGGGGTTCTCGGACAGGAAGCCGTAGCCCGGGTAGACGGCGTCGGCGCCGGCCAGGCGGGCGGCGCGCATGACCTCCTCGACGGAGAGATAGGCCCGCACGGGGTGGCCCGGTTCGCCGATCTCGTAGGCCTCGTCGGCCTTGAGCCGGTGCAGCGAGTTGCGATCCTCGTGGGGGAAGACGGCGACCGTCCGTGCGCCCACTTCATAGCCGGCGCGGAACGCGCGGATCGCGATCTCGCCACGGTTGGCGACCAGTACCTTGCGGAGCATTCCGGATCCCTTCGGCCTGCCTGGTGAGGAACACCATGGTCGCGGCAATGCGGCCGACGTGCCATGAGAGTCCCGTCACTGACAGGTGATCGGAGGTCTGACTCCCGTGACAGGGCCATGGTCAGCCTGCCACCGTGAACTGGCTCCCCGTCTTCTCGCCGTCGTCCGTGACCGCCGCGGCCACACAGCGCAAGACGCGCAGTCCCTTGTCCCACTGCGTCGCCGACGGCGGGATGATGTCGACGTTCCACTCGTTCGCGACATCACGGCCGCCCGCGGTCATGGTCGCGGCCATGACCTTCTGCGAGCACAGCGCCTTGACGTCCGGATGCCTGATCAGGTCGCGCGCGTTGTTCGTCGTGCCGTCCCTGGGCAGCGGGGCGATCGCGAAGGTCTCCCACACGTGCTTGGTCCGACAGTCGGCGCGGCTGACGGTGACGATGCCGGAGATGTCGACGATGCCGCTCCAGCACTCCGGCGTGGCGACGCACCGGCCGCCCACTCCGGCGACCTCGGTGGCGGGACAGTTCTCCTCCGTGGTCGCCACCTCGAACCCGGAGGCCCCCGCGCCCCCGGCGGTGGCACCGGCGGACGGCGAGGCGGAGGCGGAGGAGCGGCCCGCACCGGTCTCGGCCTTCTCGTCGTCCCCGTACTGCACCACCGTCACCGTGACACTCACGGAGACGGCCACGGCGGCCACGGCCGCGAACCCGGCGATCACCACCGGCCGCCGCCGCGGTGCCTTCCGCCCGCCACCGTCGCCACCCTCGGGCCCGGGCACCACCGTCGTGCCGCCCCCGCCCGGCGGCACGGCCCCGTACGGCGGCATCGTCGCGGGCGGCGGCATCGTCGCGGGCGGGGCGTCCCGGTACGGGAACACCGTCGTGGGGGCATCCCGGTACGGCGGCATCGTCGTCATGGCGGGCGCCGGGCCGAACGCGCCTTTGCCGCCCGCTTCCCCTCCGTCGCGCAGGTCCACGGTGTCGAGGTCGATCGCGGCGAGGGCGTCGCGGAAGGCGCCGGCGTCGGACAGCCGCCCGGCGGGGTCGGCCGTGAGGGCGTGCCGGAGCGCCGCGTTGAGGGCGGGCGGGAGCCCGGGGAGGTCGGCGTAGGGCCAGGTGTGGCGCACGATCAGTTCGGCGAGACTGAGCTGGGTGCCGTCCTCGGGGTGGTGCGGCGGGCGGCCGCACAGCAGGGCGTGGACGGTCGCGGCCAGGGAGTAGACGTCGCCGGCCGGGCTGGGATCCGCCATGTGGAACGCCTCGGGCGGCGCGTAGGCGGGGGTCAACGCCTCCCGGGTCACGGACAGTTCGCGCCCGGGCCGGGGCATGGCGGCCAGGCCGAAGTCGGTGAGGGCGACGCCTCCGTAGCGGTTGACCATGACGTTGCCGGGCTTGATGTCGCGGTGCAGCACCCCGGCGGCGTGGGCGGCGGCCACCGCGTCGGCCAGGCCCACGCCGATGTCGCGTGCCTCCTTGACCGGAAACGCGCCCTGCCGGTGCAGCCGGTCGCCGAGCGAGCCGCCGGGGCACAGTTCCAGCACCATGTAGGGGCGGTTGTCGGAGAGAACTCCGGCGTCGTACACCGGGACCACGTGGGGGTGCCCGGACAGCTGCCCGGCGGCCGTGACCTCGCGCAGGAAGCGCTGCCGGTCGCGCGGTGTGGACAGCACCCGGCTGTCCACCTTCAGCGCGACCTCGCGGCCCACGGCCAGTTGGCGGGCCCGGTAGACCGTGGCGAAGCCGCCTCGGCCCAGGACTTCCTGGATCTCGTAACCGGGCAGGTCCGTTCGTTCGGGCCCCATGGTGCCGTACCCCCAGCGCACAGCCCCGGGCAGGACGTCCGACCGAGGTGAGGCGAGACTCTAGCCGAGCCCGGTGACACCCGAACGCCGGGTTCGTCCACGGATGCCGGACCGGCTCACGCCAGGGGCCCCAGGTCTCCCTCGAGGACGGTTCGGGTGATCGGTGGGCGGTGCCGGAGGGCGAGGATCTCGTTGGCGAGGTCGACGATCGGCAGCGGGTGCCGGTCGCCGTGCACCACGATGCCCGCGGCGAGGAGGCTGCCCGGAACCGCTCCGGCGTCGAGGAGGACACGCCATTCCTCGGGGGCGAGGGCGAGGTATTCCAGTCCGGTCAGCCGGGTGATCTCCAGTGGGTCGGCGAGCGTGCCCGGGTAGGCCGACAGGGTCCGCAGGCGGGGCAGTCCGACGACGGGGGCGAGGCTGAACGGCTCGCCGTCCCAGACGCCGAGGCTCAGCACCTCAAGGCCGGGGTGGGCGGCGGCCTCGACGCCGGTGATGCCGGTGATGTTGACATGGGCCACCACCGGCGGTCCGTCGCCGCGTCGCCGCCGCGGTTCCCCGCGGGGGCCGTTCAGCACCAGGTCCGTGAGGGAATCGGCGATCAGGGCCGCGCCGGTGTGCTCCTCGTGGCCGATGAGGATGATCTGACCCGTATGTCCGCGCGGGCCCGGTGTCAGGTCGACGGCGAGCCGGTCGCCGCCGCCGTTGTCACCGAAGACGATCCAGCCGGGCGAGCCCACCAGGCCCTGCACCTCGGCGTCGGGCGGGGTGACGACCGCGTCCATCGCCGCGAACTGCCACAGGGTGTGCCGGGACGCCGCGTCGGCGACGTACAGGCCCTCCAGGGGGAAGAGTTCGCAGCCGACCGCGTCGGACTCGCGTTCGGCCCCCTCCTCGTCGTCCTCCCAGTCCTGCCAGCGCGCCCGCGTCACCCGGTACAGCACCTTGAGTTCGTCGGGCAGGGCGACGCCGAGGCCGGCCTCCGCGGCGGCGATCTCCTCCTCCGTCGCGGCGACGGCACCGGGGATGCGTTCGCGGAGCGTCCGCTCCAGGAGGAGGAGGTCCACGGTCGGGGCGGGTACGGCGTCGGGCACCGGGTCGGGCAGGCGGCGCCAGGGCTCGGGGACGGCGCCCTCGACCAGCACCAGCGCGCCGGGGTGCGCGTCCCCGACACCGGGTTCGGCGGCGGGGCTGGGGGTGAGCAGCCGGAGCACGGCCGGGCCGGAGGCGGAGAGGGTCGCCGTGAACGCGATGTCGTCGATGCCGGCCTCGGCGAGCGCGCTGTGGATGCGGGCCACGGCGTCGTACTCGTCCTGGGAGTCCTCGACCTGGGCGGCCCGGCCGGGCGGTGGCGTCCGCCGGGTCAGCGGCAGGCTCCAGCCGTAGAGGCCCACGTGTCCGGCCACGTCGCCGGGCGTGGCCAGGTCATGCGCCTTGTCGGCCCGCAGGACCCGCAACAGGGGTTCCCAGGTGGCGAATTCGTACAGCGGAGACGGCATCGGTGACCTCCGGCGTTTCCGGCGAACGTGGCGAAGTGACGGTCACCAGTGGATCATGCTCCGGCCGACCCCGGTCCCGCTCCTGCCATCGTTCTGCCACTGTTCTCCCATCGTTCAGGCCGGGTTGGGCGCTCCACAGGAGTGAATTTGAACGTTTCAATTCCCAGAAATTCACTCCCGGCCCACTATTGACCGGATTCGGCGCGGAACTCTAACCTCCGGGAAATCGCATTGAAACCTTTCATGATGCGACCCTCAGCCCCCGGCCCCTCGACCGAAGGTATGCACCATGGCGCAGGACTTCTCACGGCGAAGACTCCTCCAGTTCAGCGGCATCGCGGCGGCCTCGGTCGTCCTGTCCGCGCCCCGGACCTTCGCCGACTCCGGCCCGGTCGGTATGGCCGCGGCCGCGGAGGAGGCATTCGTGCCCACCGGGATGCTCACGGATCTGCTGCCGAAGGCGCTCGGCACCGAGGCCGGGCGGAACCCCCGCTTCAGCTGGCAGGTCCCGGACTTCCGCGAGGGCACCGTGCAGCGCGCCTACCAGCTGCAGGTGGCGACCACTCCGGGCGGTTTCGAGGACGACGACCTGCTGCTGTGGGACTCCGGCAAGCGGGACTCCGCCGACTCCACGGCCGTCCCGTACGGCGGACCGGCGCTGAAGCCCCGTACGGCCTACTGGTGGCGGGTCAGGAGCTGGAGCAACAAGCGCTCGTCCTGGTCGGAGCCCGTCCTGCTGGCCACGTCGGTCGAGGACGAGTGGGAGGCGAAGCCGGTCTGGGCGCCCGCAGGCCCGGTGATGACCGACGGCACGCTCAGCGTCCGCGTGAAGATCACCGCCGTGGCGGCCGGGCTGTGGTTCCGGGCCGCGAACACGTCCAACAACTACATGTGGCAGCTGCGCGCGGGCACCACCGGAGTGCTGCGCAAGCACGTCTGCGTGAACGGCACGTACACCGTGCTCGGCGAGGTGCGGCTGCCGTTCGCGGTCACCGCCGGGGAGTGGGTGGACCTCGGCGTCACCATGACGGGCGCCACCTTCACCACCACCGTGAACGGCACCGTCGTGGACACCACCACCGACAGCCGCTACGCCTCCGGCAACGTCGGCCTGCGCAACGGCAGCACCGAGTCGCAGACCTACGACCGGATCACCTTCACGGCCGCGGACGGCACGGTCCTCCTCGACGACGACTTCGCCTCCGACAAGGGCACCTTCGCCACCGGCACGGTCTCCGGCGGCGTCCTCACCTTCCCCACCGGCGCCTCCTCGCTCTCCTCCTACGGCGCCGACGACACCTGGGCGCTGCTGCGCCACGAGTACGACACGAAGACCGGCAAGGAGATAGCCGCCGCGATCCTCTACGTCGCGGCCACCTCCCCCGATCCGGCCCGGCAGTACGTCGCGAAGGTGTGGAGCAACGGCACGACGGTCGGCTACGCCTCCGTGCGCTCCGGCACCGGCACCGCCTACCAGGCCTTCGACGTGACCTCCACGCTGCGGGCGGACGGAAAGGCCAACGCGCTGGCCGCGCTGTGCTGGACCACCTCGCAGCAGAAGTTCCTGGCCCAGCTGGAGATCACGTACACGGACGGCAGCCGCTCCACCGTCGCCTCGGGGGACCACTGGAAGGCCCGCCGCCAGGCCGGTCTGCTGCCCTCCAAGGGGAGCGCGGGCAGCAGCTACTTCACCGTTCCGCAGGAGTACTGGGACCTGCGCCGGGAGCCGGTGGGCTGGACGAGGCCCGGCTTCGACGACGGTGACTGGCTCAAGCCGGCGGTCCGCACCGCGATCGGCGATCTCGTGCCCGCGCTGGTCGAGGCGATCCGCCCGCACGACGTCACCCCGGCCTCCGTCACCAAGGTCGCCGACGGCCGCTGGCTGGTCGACCTCGGCCGCGAGATCGTCGGCGGACTGGCCCTGGAGGTCACCGGCGACGCGGGCGACACCGTCGAGGTGCGGCTCGGCGAGGAGCTGAACTCCGACGGCACGGTCAGGTACCAGCTGCGTGCCACCAACGCCTACCGCGAGGTGTGGACCCTGCGCGACGGGAAGCAGCACTTCGAGCACTGGGGCTACCGCGGCTTCCGCTGGGCCGAACTGCGCACCACGCTCGACCTGTCGAAGGCGGTCGTCACCGGTCGTGCCTGGAAGCTCGACTGGGACGACTCGCACGCCTCGTTCCGCAGCTCCGACGCCGACCTCGACCGGGTCTGGGAGCTGTGCCGCTATTCCATCGAGGCCACCCGCGGCGACCTCTACACGGACACGCCCACCCGCGAACGCGGCCCGTACGAGGGCGACGCGCTGATCAACCAGCTCTCCGAGTACGGCGTCCAGCGCTCCTACGCCCTCGCCCGCTGGTCGAACGACTACCTGGTCCGCAAGGGCACCTGGCCCACCGAGTACCGGCTGATGTGCGCCATCTCCGCCTGGGAGGACTATCTCGCCACCGGAGACGACCGGCAGCTCGCCAAGGACTACGAGCTGCTGACCGCCAAGAACCTCACCTCGTACCTGGACTCCGCGGGGCTGGTCCGCAAGGCGCCCGGCAGCAGCAGCCAGGACCTCGGCGACCTGGTCGACTGGCCGGTCGCGAGCCGGGACGGCTATGTGTTCACCAACGTCAACACCGTCGTCAACGCCTTCCAGTACGCGGCCTTCGCGGCGCTGGCCGAGTGCGCGGCGGCCCTCGGCAAGGACGCCGACGCGACCACCCTGCGCAAGCGGGCCGACACCCTCGCCAAGGCGATGCGCACCACCCTCCTCGACAGCGCGGGCGGGCGCTTCCTCGACGGCGTCGGCACCACCCACAGCGCCCAGCACGCGACCGCCTTCCCGGTGGCCCTGGGGGTCGCGGACGGGTTGGACAAGGCCGTGCTGGCCAGACTGGGCGACACCCTGGCGTCCGGCGGCATGAAGGTGAGCGTGTACGGCTCGCAGTTCCTGCTCGACGCGCTGTTCCGGCTCGGCCGCTCCGACGCCGCCCTCGCTCTGCTGACCTCAAAAGCGACCAACTCGTGGCTGCACATGCTGGACGCGCTGAAGGCGACCATCGTCACCGAGGCGTGGGACCCCGCGCTGAAGTCCAACATGACGCTCTCCCACGCGTGGGCGTCCGCGCCCGCCAACGCCGTGGCCCGGCACATCCTCGGCGTCCAGGTCAGCGAGCCCGGCGCGGCCGCGTTCCGGATCCGGCCCAGGACCGGGTCGCTGACCGAGGTGGACGGCACGGTGCCTTCGCTGCGCGGGCCGGTGTCGGTCCAGGTGCGCCGCTCCGCGGACACCCACACCACCCTCGTGACGCTGCCGCCCAACTCCCAGGCCGTGCTGGAGGTGGAGATCGGGGATGCCTCCCCCAGGGCGTACCGGGTGAAGGCGGCCACACCGCGTGGGGAAGGCAGCGCGAAGGTCGAGTCGTACACCGATCTCACAGGCACGGTGCTGCGGATCGGCCTGATCGGTTCGGGGACGACGGAGGTGCGGCGGAAGACCTCCTGAGCTGTCCTCGTGAGCGTTTTCACGGGGTGGAAGTGAGCGATTACCCGGAACGCGAGTCCCCGCTGAGCTAGCCTCAGCACCCGTGGGGGCGAACTGACGTACGTCAAAAGTGATTTCGGGGGTGTTGTGTCAGACCAGCGGCCGGTGTCGCCGTCATCGACGGCGGACAGGGCTCCGGCGCTGCGGCAGGCGGGTGCTCTGCCGCTGCGCCCAGGCGACCCGGACCGGATCGGTCCCTATGTGCCGCTCGGGCTTCTCGGCAGTGGCGGGATGGGGCGCGTCTATCTGGCGCGCCCCACCGACGGTGGGCCGGACCTCGTCGCGGTGAAGGTGATCAGGCCCGAGTACGCGGAGGACGTCCGCTTCCGGCGCCGCTTCGAGCAGGAGGCGGCGGTGCACAGCCGCATCCGCACGCCGGGCATGCCGCGGCTGGCCGGCACGGGCTTCCGGGACGAGATGCTGTGGATGGCCACGGAGTATCTGCCGGGGCTCGACCTGTCGGCCGCCGTGGACGAGGACGGGCCCCTGTCGGCCGCCGCCGTGCGGCGGCTGGTGGCGGAGCTGGGGCGGGCACTCGCCGGCCTCTCCGCCGCGGGCATCGTGCACCGGGACCTCAAGCCGTCCAACGTGCTGCTGTCCGCGCAGGGCGCGCACGTCATCGACTTCGGCATCGCGAAGGCCGCCGACGCCAGCGCGATCACCGGCACCGGCAACCGGGTCGGCACACCGGCCTACATGTCGCCCGAGTACCTGCGGACGGGCGAGTGCGACACGGCCTCGGACGTGTTCTCCCTGGCCTGCACGCTGGTCTTCGCGACGATCGGCAGAGCCCCGTTCGGCGACGGCACCGGCGTCGACGTCATGCACCGGGTGGCGTTCGAGGAACCCAACCCGGACGTGCTCGCCGAGATCGCGGACGCCGACCCCGGTCTCGCCGCCCTGCTCTCCGCCTGTCTGGCCAAGGATCCGGGCCGGCGGCCCACGCCCGGGCAACTGATCGAGGCGGCCACCTCGGACTCGTGGGGCCCCTGGGGCTCCGAAGCGGTCGCGTACGACTTCCCGGAAGCCGACGCGGCCGGGACCGCGGCCAGGGACACCGAGGCGGACGGACCGTCCGGGACGTTCGACTGGCCCGAACCGCTGGCCGGCCGTGTGCTCGCCCGGCAGCGGGCGTGCGAGACCCTGCGCCGCGTCCCCCTCGAACAGCCCGGTCCCCGACCGGTGGCGAAGGCGGCCGTCGCGGCCGACGCGTCCCCGGACGCGTCTCCCGACGCCGCTGCCCAGCCGTCGACCCCGACGGCGTCCCGCGGCCCCGTCCGCCGCAAGCGGGTGCTGATCGGCGCCGCCGGTCTGGCCGCGTGCCTGGCGGCAGCCGGGGCCGTGTTCACCCTGCTGAGTCCCGCCACGACCGAAGCCTCGCCGCAGAAGGGGACCACGGACTCCGCCGACGCCCGGCCCGGCGGCTCCGTCTCGCTGCCGGCGTCCACGGCCGCCGACGGGGCGGGCGCCGTCCCGGACGGCGGATCGGGCGCCTCCGAGGTGTCCGGCAAGGGGGAGCGGGCCTCGGCCGACGGCGACACCCCGGGCCCCGGCGCCTCCGGCTCGGGCTCCGGGAGCGGCACCGGAAGCGGAGACGAGAGCAACACCGACGACGCGCGCACCGATCCCTCCGCGCCCGACCCGAGGACCAGCGCGCCCGCCGAGACCTCGCCGACCCCGACCGGGGAACCCGCCGAACCCGGCACCCCGGCCTGGCTCACGGACTGCAACTACTACTACGGCAACGGACGCACCCGCCCGGGGGACAGCGGCGACCGCGTCCGGCAGGTGCAGTGCATGCTGTCCAAACGCGGCTACAGCCTCGGACCCGGCGGCGTGAACGGCGAGTTCGACGACGGGACGACGGCCGCGGTCCAGAAGTTCCAGTACGCCAAGGGCCTGGTCGTCCAGGACGGCACCGTGCGCCCGCGCGTCTGGAAGGCCCTGCGCTCGACGGACTGAGGGTGGCGGACGAGGTGGCGGCCCGTTTGGAGCCGGGCCGCTCAGTCGACGAACAGGCCGCGGGCCGCGGCCCGCGCGTCGAACTCCTCCAGCCGGGCCTGGGCGAGCGGAAGGGCGTCGCACATCGCCTCCAGGAGGATCCGGCCGAGCAGCATGGGCGCGCCGACGGTGTCGAACACCAGGCCGGTGCCCACGGCCGCGGGCAGCAGCACGTCGCTGTGGGCGGCGACCGGCGCGAAGGTGCCGTCGGCGACGGTCACGACCGTGAGCCCGGTGGCGCGGGCGTGGGCGAGGGCGTCGAGGAGTTCGCGCGGATGGCGGGGCAGCGCGAAGCACAGCAGCGCGCTCGCCCCGGCCTGCCGGGCCGCGTCGACACGGTCCGCGAGCAGCGAGCCGCCCTCGTCGAGCAGCCGTACGTCGGGGTGGACCTTCGCCGCGAAGTAGGCGAAGCCGCGCGCCTGCGCGGCGGAGGCGCGCAGTCCGAGCACCGGCAGCGGCCGGGAGGCGGCCAGCAGGCCGCCCGCGTGCTCCACGGGTCCGGGGTCGGTGAGCAGGGACGCGAGAGTCCGCAGATTGTCGATCTCGGCCTGCACGGCCCGCTGGTAGGGGTTGGCGGGTCGGCCTGTGGCGCCGTGGCCGGGGGACGCGACCGCCCGTAGACGGGCGCGCAGGGCCGGATAGCCGTCGAAGCCGAGGACGGCCGCGAAACGGGTCACCGACGGCTGGCTGACTCCGGCCAGCCGGGCCAGTTCCACGCTCGACAGGTAGGGCGCGTCCGCCGCCTGCAGGACCAGGAAGTGTGCGATGCGGCGCTGGGCCGGGGTGAGCCGGCGCCCTTCGAAAAGCTGCTGCAGACGAGCGGCCGCGCCGACTTCCGCGGGTGGGCCGGTGCCGGAGCCGTCGGGTCCGAGGGTGCTGCTGCCGTCGGGTCCAAGGGTGCTGCCAATCTCGCCGGGCCCCTCGGTGCCGGTCGTGCCGGGACCGTCGGTGTCGGCGGCGTCCGTCATCTGGTCTCCCGGCCGGTGGTGTGCGGTCCCCGCCCCTGCCCGGCGGTGCGGTCGGCGTGTGTTGCCGGGCGGGGGCGGGGGCGGACGATGGGGGCGTGGCCGCGTACCGTCAGCCGGCGAGGCCGGCGGAGGTCAGCCAGTCCTTGGCGACGGTGTCGGCGTCCTCCTTGTCGTTGACGAGCTTCTTCATCATCTCCAGCAGGTCCTCGGTGGTGAGCTTGGCGGAGACGGCGTCGAGCGCGTCCTTGGCCTTGTCGTTCACCGCGTCCTTGTAGACCAGGGGCGTGACGTTCTGCGAGGCGAAGAGGTTCTTCGGGTCCTCCAGGACCACCAGCTTGTCCGCGACGATGGCGGGATCGGTGGTGTAGAGGTTGGCCGCCTGCACCTTGCCGTCCTTGAGCAGCTTCACCAGGGTGGTCTGGGCCCCCGCGTCGAGCGGCTGGAACTTGCCGAAGTCGACGCCGTAGACCTTCTTCAGGCCCACGCCGCCCTGGACGCGGGTCTTGAACTCCGACCCCGCCCCGAGCGTCATGTCCCCGGCGACCGGCTTGAGGTCCGCGAGGGTCTTGAGGTTGTACTTGGCCGCGGTCTCGGCGGTGACGGTCACCGAGTCCTTGTCCTCGGCCGCGGCGGAGTCGAGGATCTCCACCGACGAGGGGAGCTTCTCCTTCAGCTCGGCGTTGATGTCCTCCGTGCTGGTCGCGGTGCTGTTCTTGTCGACCGCCACCGTCAGCAGGGCGCCGTTGTACTCGGGGAGGACGTCGATGCCGCCCTTGACCACCTGGTCGTAGTAGACCTCGCGGGCGCCGATGTCGAACTTCCGGGTCACCTTCAGGCCCTTGCCCTCCAGGGCCTGTGAGTAGATCTCGGCGAGCAGCTGGTTCTCGGGGAAGTTCGCCGAGCCGACGACGATGGCGTTGCCCCCGCCGCCCCCGTCGCCGCCCGCCAGCGGATCGTCGTCACTGCCGCCGCCACCGCCGCAGGCGGTCAGCGTGAGCGCGGTGATGAGGCCGAACGCGGCGCCTCGGTACATGCCTCGCATGGGTCGTGTCCTCTCTCGGAGCCCGGGGGCTCGGAAGATCAAGAAGATCAAGAAGGTCGGGAAGGTCGGGAAGGTCGGGATCAGGATTCCGTGTGCGGGGTCGGGGTGCGGATCGTCGAGTGCCTGCTGTGGAAGGCGGGTTACGTCCGCCGGTACCGCGTGTGCGCGCTCGGTCAGGGCTTCGACATCGTGGTCCTCAGGCCCGGCGAGACGACGACGCGTCGCAGCGCGGTGAACACGAGCTGCACGACGAGCGCGAGGGCGACGACGACCGCGGAGCCGCCGATGACCAGCTCGTAGTCGTTGCGGGAGAGTCCGTCGACGATGAAGCGGCCGAGGCCGCCGAGGCCCGGGTAGGCGGCGACGGTCGCGGTGGCCACGACCTGGATCGCGGCGACCCGCAGTCCGAGCAGGATCAGCGGCAGCGCCATCGGCACCTCGACCCGGGTGAGTACCTCCCACGCGGTCATGCCGACCCCGCGCGCGGCGTCCCGGGTGGCGGGGTCCACGCCTCGTACGCCCTCGAAGGTGTTGATGAGGATCGGCGGTACCGCGAGCGCGGTCAGGGCGACCAGGACGGGTGCGGTGCTGAGCCCGGCGAGCGTGACCACGAGGACGACCAGGCCGAAGGTCGGTATCGCGCGGGCGAGGTTCGCCACCGTGGCCACGGCGAAGGCGCCGCGGCCGGTGTGCCCGACCAGCAGGCCGAACGTCAGGCCGATGGCGGCGGCGAGGAGCAACGACAGTCCGCTGTAGGTGAGATGCTCCAGCAGCCGGGCCGGGATGCCCTCGTCGCCGTGCCACTGGGCCGAGGACGTCAGCCAGTCCCCCACGAGCCGCATCTGGTTCAGGAAGTCGTTCATGCCGATGTCACCTTGTTCCGCGACCACGGGGTGAGCAGCCGCTGCGCCAGGACCAGCAGCGCGTCGGTCGCGAGGGCGAGCAGCATGATCAGGACGATCGCGGTGACGATCGGGGTGGGGAAGTCGAGCTGGAGACCGCGGGTGATGTAGTAGCCGAGGCCGCCCTGGCCGATCAGCTGGCCGACGGCGACGAGGCTGATGGAGGAGACGGCGGCGACGCGTACGCCGGCGATGACGACGGGCACGGCGATCGGCAGCTCGACCTGGACGACCCGGCGTACGGCGCCGAAGCCCATCGCGGTGGCCGCGAGCCGTACGGATTCGGGGACGGAGGCGAGGCCGTCGACCACGTTGGGGACCAGCACGGACAGGGTGTAGAGCGTCAGCGGGATCATCACCGTCTGCTCGGTCAGCCCGGTGTACCGGACGAAGATCATGAACAGGGCGAGGGACGGGATCGAGTAGAGGACGTTGGACACGGTCAGTACGGGCGGGTAGAGCCGGCGGTAGCGGTGGCACAGGATGCCGAGCGGCACGGAGACGATCAGCCCGAACAGCACCGGCAGCAGGCCGAGTCTGAGGTGGACGCCGGTGTACTCGGCGAGTTCGGCGGTGTGGTCGGCGATCCACCCCCACCGGACCAGGGGTTCGCCGTCACTCATCGGTCACCGCCTCGCGGGTGCCGGCGGAGGTCGTCCCGCCGACGGGCGCCGTGGAGGCCGCCCCGCCGACGGAGGCCGTGGACGCGGCCCCGGCCGGCCCCGGCGCCGGCTCCTTGGCCGGGGGTGTGGCCGGAGCGGGCTCTCCCGGGGCGGGACCGGCGGCCCACCCTGCGGTGACCGCGCCGGCGGACAGTTCGTGGGCGTCCGCGACGCCGGCGACCGCGCCGCGGGCGTCGACGGCCACCGCGAGGCGGGCGGGCGACAGGAGGGCCGAGTCGAGCGCGGCGCGGGCCGAGTCGCCGACGAGGCTGAAGGTGTGGCCGAGGGGGGCCAGGGCGGCGTCCGCGAGGGTGCCGGCGGCCGGCAGCGCGTCGGTCTCGGCCCAGCCGAGCGGCCGTCGGGCGTCGTCGACGACGAGCACCCAGGGGACGCCCTTCGCCCGGGCCTCGCTCACGGACGAGGTGACCGGCAGCACCGGGCCGTCGCGCAGCGGCAGTTCGGCCGCGTCGACGAAGGAGAGCCGGCGGATGCCGCGGTCCTGCCCGACGAAGTCGGCCACGAAGTCGTCGGCGGGACGGGTCAGCAGCCGCTCGGGGGTGTCGAACTGGGCGAGCCTGCCGCCGGTGCGGAACACGGCGATGTTGTCGCCGAGTCTGATCGCCTCGTCGATGTCATGGGTGACGAACACGATCGTCTTGTGCAGTTCCTTCTGCAGCCGGATGAACTCGGCCTGCAGCTCGGCCCGCACGATCGGGTCGACCGCGCTGAACGGTTCGTCCATCAGCAGCACCGGCGGATCGGCGCCCAGCGCCCTGGCCACCCCGACACGCTGCTGCTGCCCGCCGGAGAGCTGGTTCGGGTAGCGCTTGGCCATCCCGGCGGGCAGACCGACGAGTTCGAGCAGTTCGGCCGCCCGGGCCCGCGCCTTCTTCCGGCCCCACCCCAGCAGCAGCGGAACGGTGGCTATGTTGTCCAGGACGGTACGGTGCGGGAACAGTCCCGCGTGCTGGATCACATACCCGATGCCCCGGCGCAGCTCCGGCGCGTTGACCTCCCGGATGTCCCGGCCGCGCAGGCTCACCGTTCCCGAGGTCGGCTCCACCATGCGGTTGATCATGCGCAGGGTGGTGGTCTTGCCGCAGCCGGAAGGACCGACCAGGACCGTGATGCCACCCTCGGCCAGCTCCAGGGACAGCTCGTCCACCGCTGTCGTGCCGTTCGGATACTTTTTGCTCACCGCGTCGAATCTGATCAAGACTGCCCCTTACCCGACTGCATATGGTCATGCAGAGTTGTCGGTGACTGAATGACAGTCAATGGAATTCCGTGAACGGCACGTTACGTTCACACCAAGCCCTACCCAAGGCGCCCCGGTTTCGGCGGTATGGGAGTTCTGGTCCTCTTGATGACGAGGCGGTACGGAGGAAGGGAGGACACCGGATGGGGTGCCTGAGGGGGAGGCGGCCGGGCGCGGCCCCGGAGTTCCCGGGGGACGCGATCGGGGAAGTCCTTCCCCGCCCGGACGACGTCCGGAGCGGACCGCGCGCCCCGGCCGGGGAGGCGCGGACCACGGCGGGAGGAGCGGCATGACCAACTGCGACGTGCACCAGCATCTGTGGACCCCCTCGCTGGTGACGGCCCTGCGGTCACGCCGCGAACCGCCGTACCTGGACGGCTGGACCCTGTTCCTGGACGGCGAGCCGCCCTACGACGTCCCGCCCGCCGACCATGACATCGCCCGGCGAACGGAACTCGCCCGCGCCGACGGACTCGGCCGGACGCTGGTCTCGCTCTCCTCCCCCATCGGTGTGGAGTGGCTGCCCGCGACCGAGGCACGTCCCCTGCTCGACGCCTACCACGAGGGCTCGTCCGTACTCCCCGAACCGTTCGGCGCCTGGGCCGCCGCCTGCGTACGGGACGTCGACGCGAAGGCCACGGCCCAGGACCTCGACCGGGGCTTCGCCGGCCTCCAGCTGCCGGCGAACGCCCTGGGGGACGCGGACGGTTACGCGCGCTGCGCCCCGCTCCTCGACCTCCTCGAAGACCGCGACCTGCCGCTGTTCGTCCACCCGGGGCCCGCGCCCGGCGGCGCCGAGGGGCCCGGGTGGTGGCCCGCGATGGTCCCGTACGTCCAGCAGATGCACTCCGCCTGGTTCGCCTTCCGCGCCTTCGGCCGCCCCCGCCACCCCCGGCTACGGGTGTGCTTCGCCCTGCTCGCCGGACTCGCCCCGCTGCACGGCGAACGATTCGCCGCGCGGAGCGGCGGGGGCGACACGGCGGCGGACCCGGACGTCTTCGTGGAGACGTCCTCCTACGGTCCGACCGCCGTCGAGGCCGTGGTCCGCGCCCTCGGCGTGGACGCCGTCGTCCAGGGCTCCGACCGCCCCTACGCCGGTCTCCCGCGGCAGCCGGGCTTCGGGCTGGGCGGGGCGGCCGCGTACGCGATGCGCGTCGCCAATCCGCACCGGCTGCTCACCGGGAGGACCGGCTGACCCGGTGACCTCCCTCAGCGGCCGGAGCGGATCAGCCCCGTGAGATAGCGCCACAGCGAGGAGCGCTGCCGGGCGGACACGTCCCGCGCCGGCGTCCCCGCGGTGGTCTCCGCGCCTGCTCCGGCCTCCGCCGGGTCCACCGCCGGCGGCTGCCGGTCCGTCGGCGCGAGTTCGTAGCGCACGGGCAGCGAGCGCAGGCCCCGCATGAAGGGCGAGGAGCGCCACGGCAGCTGGTCGACGGGGAGCGCGAGGTCCAGGTGGGCGAACCGCTCGAACAGCCGCCCCACCCCGACGGCGGCGACCGTCGAGGCGAGTTCGCGGGCCGGGCACTGGCGCGGGCCCGCGCCCCAGGACAGGTGGGCCCGGGTGCTGACCGTGGTGGTCGGTGCGACGTGGTCGGCGAAGAGGGGGTCGGCGTGCGCCGCGGCGGAGGAGACCCAGACCGGGTCGCCCGCGCGGATCGTGTAGTCGCCGAGCCGGGAGTCCGCGGCCGCGAACCTCGGCACGAAGTTCACCAGCGGGGGCTTGCGCATGACGACCCGGTTCATGGCCTCCCGGACCATGCCCGCGGACAGGCTGGCCCGCACGCTGTCCTCGCCCGAGAGGACCTCGACGACCGTGTTGGAGATGAGGATGCCGACATGGTCGGACGTCATGCCCAGCAGCATGAACAGCTCGCGGGCCAGCTGGTCCAGCGAGAGGTCGGGGTGGGCGGCCAGCAGATAGGAGGGGAAGTCCTCGCCCGGCGTCTTGAGCTTCAGCTCCGCCAGTTCCGCCAGCGCACCCAGCAGCCGGTCCAGGGCGGGACCGGCGTCGGGGCCCGCGTCCAGGACCCTCCACATGTCCATCAGGGCGTCGTCGCCCTGGGAGCCGGGAAAGCCGAGCAGATGGCTGGCCACCATCAGCGGCAGGGGCCGCGAGAACTGCGCGGACAGGTCCGCGAGCCCCGTACCGCCCCCCTCGCCCATCAGGGTGATCAGCTCGTCCGCGTAAGCGGTCACGGCCGCCTTCAGCCGCTTCGTCTGGGGGTTGCGCGGGTCCTGGAAGGGCTTGAGCGCCTGGTCCCACGCCGTCCGCAGCGACTTGTAGCCGGGGCCGCCCTGGATCAGTACGTGGTTGACCTCCAGGGAGGGGCCGAGCGGCCAGTCGGCCGGGACCCTGCCCTCGGTCCTGGCCCGCCAGTTCTCCAGCCCCTTGGGCCATCCCGCGTCGTCCTGGAGCACCTGGAGCGATTCGCGGTAGCCGAGCACCAGCCAGGCGGGTACGCCCAGCAGGTCCACCGGCGCGACGGCGCCGTGCCGTTGCCGCAGCCGCTCGTACACCAGCGAGGGGCGTGTCTCGTAGTCCCGGGTCAGCAACGGTTCGGGAGACAACTCCTCCAACCTCGCGCCGCCCGGGTCCACGGACACACCCTCGTCCGACCGGATTTCCCTCACCATGCCGCCCGCCCCTCCGACACTCCCCGTACCGGCCCACCTTCAGCCGGTAGCCGGAACGTGGGGACCCTACCCCAGGGTCACTTCCGGGGGAACGCCGGGCGCCGCCCCACACGGAAGCCCGTCCGTGACGAACGGGCCCCGGTCCGGCCGCCCCCTCACCTCCCGGCACGGGCCGCCTCGACGAAGTCCCTGATCAGACCGGGGTCCTTGACGCCCCGGCGCTGTTCCACACCGCTGGAGACGTCGACACCGAAAGGGTCGGTCGCGGCGACGGCGTCGCGCACGTTCTCCGGGGTGAGGCCGCCGGCGAGGAGCCACCTCTCCCCGGCCGCCGCCCGTGGCCCGCGCGCCCAGTCCCAGGCGATGCCCGAGCCGGGGACGGGCGCGTCGAGGAGGAGCATGTCCTCGCCGAACTCCCCGCAGAGCGGCACCGAGTCGCCGAACGCGGCGGCGCGGATCAGGGTCCGGCCGCCGGCCGCCAGGGCGTCGTAGTAGGCGCGGTCGTCGGGGCCGTGCAGCTGGATCGCCCGGATTCCCGACTCCTCGGCCAGGGCCCGCACGTCGTCGAGGGGTTCCTGGCGGAAGACGCCGACCGTCAGGACGTGCTCCGGCACGCGGCGGCCCAGCCGGGCGGCGGTGGCGGCGTCGATCCGGCGGGGGCTGGCGGAGAAGACGAAGCCGATGGCGTCGGCGCCCGCCTCCACGGCGGTGTCGACGTCCTGCTCGGTCTTCAGGCCGCAGATCTTGATGAAGAGGGGGTCACTGGAGTTGCTCACGGCTCCAGCCTGCCGCATCGGCGGCGGCGCGGGCACGGCGGCCACCCGGTCCGGCGCGCCGGGCCCGGTCAGCTCCAGGCTCCGGACAGGCGCCGGGCGACGACCGCGCTCAGCGTGCGCACGCCCCGGGTGGAACCCGGGTCGATACCGGTGAGCTCCCGCGCCCGGCGCAGCCGGTAGTCCAGGGTGCGGGCGTGGACGTTGAGGGCGGCCGCGGTGGTGCCGCGGTGCATGTCGTGGCGGTAGTACGCGTCGAGGGTGATCAGCAGGTCCGGCCCGGAGTCCAGCCGGCGGGCCAGCGACCGCAGCCACGCGTCGGCGAACGGCATGTCCGCGACGGCGAGTTCGACGAAGACGTCCGCCAGGGTATGGGGCCGCGACCGGGCGGAGGGCGGCCGCAGCGGGGCGGCCCGGCTGATCCGCCGGGCCAGGTCCAGGGCGTCGGCCGAGTCGGGCGGCCGTGCGACGGCGGTGCCGACGGCGCAGGGGCGTCCGATCGCGAGGGCGAAGTCCCGTACGACATCCGGCAGATGGTCGGGGACGAGGTCGGGCAGGAGGTCGGGGGCGGTGTGCGGCGGTGTGTGCTCCGCCGCCGCGCCCTGGGGCAGGGGCACCAGGGCGATCAGCTCGACGCTGCCGTCGCCACTTCTGTGACCCCACAGGACGGGCGTGCGGTGCGCCTTCACCAGGGTGTCGATCTCGTTTTCCATAAAGCGGTCGGCAAGGAGAGGGTTCGACAGCCGGAAGACCGTCACCGCGTAGTATTCGGGCAGTTCCATGTCGACGGCCGCGGCGAGTTCCGCCGCTATCGGATCACCGTTCAGCAAAGACCGGGCCAGCAGGGCGACCTGTTCGGAGTACGGCATTCGGTGGCGCAGCACGCGTACGAATCCCTCACGGTAGGCACCGATGCCCCGTTCCCCCTGCGGGGCGAACCAGGTCATCATCCGCATGAGTTCGTCGACGCCGCCGCCGCGCTGGGCCTCGGACGCCTCGTTGATCTCGCGGAGCATGAGTGCGGTGTGCACCCGCAGCACCTGCTGCCGCGCGTCGAGCGACATCCCGGCGCTCGCCCGCGCCTCCCCCATCGACGCGATGCAACCGAGATCGTCTTCGGTCAACTCGCTTGTGTCGGGCGAGAGTTCGACCGTCCGGCGCCGTAACCACAGCGCATGCTCCAGTGTCTCGCCCCGCGCTCGGGAGTCCCGGTCCAGGAACCCGAGTTCCGGGATCTCGCGTGTGTACGTCTCTACCTCGCGGCGGGCGTTGGCCGACGCCCGGCGGGCCAGTTCGGCGAAGAGGCTCCCCATGCGGGCGAGCATGCCATTCCGGGTGAACGGGCCGACAGACGACTTCCGGACGGCGTTCATCACTTCGCACAAACAGCGGCAAGGACGCCATCAGGGCTTTTGTCACCGTGCGCAAAATTCCCGGATCGGGGCGTTCCCCTCCCGGCTTCCGCTTGTGGAGGGGTCGTAAAGCGGCCTTAATGAGAACCGCGTACGGGCCCGTGGGGGAACAGCGGGGCAGGCATTCCGGCGCGATTCCGGAGGGCTCCGTCGATCAGTACGGGCGCGGATACGAAATTCCTCAGCGGGCGCCGTGCGACGGCGCTCGCCCGAACGGGAGGGAACCCCCGATGACAGCAGGCACGAGAAGGAGAATCACGGCGGCGCTGGCGGTCGTGGTCACGTCGGCGTCGCTCATGCTCGGTGTGCCGGGTACCGCTTCGGCCGCTCCCACCGCCGTCCCCAGCCTGCGCGCGTTCGGGATCAGCGGCGACGGCACCCTCATGGCCACGTTCACCACGGACCGGCCGGACGTGCTCAACTGGGTCCGTGCCGTCACCGGGCTCAGCGGTGACACGGCCCTGGTCGGCATCGACTTCCGGGTGCAGAACGGCCTGCTGTACGGGGTCGGCAACAAGGGCGGCATCTACACCATCAAGATCCCGACGGGCACCCAGGACGTCGTGGTCACCAAGGTGTCCCAGCTCCAGTACGCGCTGACCGGCTCACAGTTCGGCGTGGACTTCAATCCGGCCGCCGACCGCCTCCGCGTGATCAGCGACAACGGCCAGAACCTCCGCCACAACCTGGGCGACCACTCGACCATCCAGGACGTGAACCTCACCACCCCGCCGACCGAGGGCACGACCAAGGGTGTCACCGCCGCCGCGTACACGAACAACGACCTCAGCGGGGCGACGGCGACCACGTTGTTCGACATCAACACCAACAGCGACCAGGTCGTCATCCAGTCCCCGGCCAACAACGGCACGCTGGCCCCGACGGGCAGCCTCGGCCTCGACGCCCAGCTCAAGGCCGGCATGGACATCTACAGCACACTGAGCGGCGGCAGGACGGTCGACAACGCCGCCTTCGCCTCCCTCACCCCGTACGGCGCGAGCAACCCCTCGCTCTACAGCGTCAACGTCTTCACCGGCGAGGCGACCGTCATCAAGCAGTTCCCGCTGAACATCACGGACCTGGCCATCAGCCTCACCGGCTCCTGAGCCCGCACCGCTCGCGCCCTCGCCGCGGCCCGGCCACCACCGGACCGCGGCGAGTCCACGTCCCGAACTCCCCTATGCTTCTACACGCCTGTAGAGGGCATTCGCCCTCAACTGCACACGCACGCACGGAAGTTAAGGAGTGGACGCCACGATGGTGTTCAAACGACTGCTCGGTTCGCTCGGCATGGGCGGCCCCACGGTCGACACGGTTCTCGACCCCGGGGCGGTCCAACCGGGTGCCACGCTGACCGGCCGGGTCCGTCTCAAGGGCGGTGACGCCGACTTCGAGATCGAGCGCCTCACCCTGGAGCTGGTGGCGCGGGTCGAGGCCGAGCACGAGGAGGGCGAGAGCGAGGGGGTCGTCGCCTTCGACCGGACCACGGTCGGCGGCGGCTTCCGGCTCGCCGAGGGCGAGGTGCGCGAGATCCCCTTCGCGCTCACCCTGCCGTGGGAGACCCCGGTCACCGAGCTGTACGGCCAGGCCCTGGGCGTCGTGCTCGGGGTGCGCACCGAACTGGCCGTCGCCGGCGCGAAGGACAAGGGCGACCTCGACCAGTTGAGCGTCACCCCGCTGCCCGCCCAGGAGGCGGTCCTCGAAGCGTTCGGGCAGCTCGGTTTCGGCTTCCGGTCCGCCGACCTCGAACTCGGCCGCATCCACGGCACCGGACAGCAGCTCCCCTTCTACCAGGAGATCGAGCTGACCCCCTCCCCCCGGTACGCTCACCTGGTCGACGAGATCGAGCTGACCTTCCTCGCCGGCCCCGGCGGCCTGGACGTCGTCCTGGAGGCCGACCGGCGCGGCGGACGGCACTCCGAGGGGCACGACGCCCTCTCCCGCTTCGTCGTCTCCCACGAGGAGGTCGCCCACCTCGACTTCAACAGCCTGGTCGACCGCTGGATCGAGCAGGTGGCCGCCGGGCACCGGGCGGCCTCCGGCTCCGACTCCCCCTATGGGCACGCGAGTTCCGACGGCAGTGACCACACCGGGCACCACGGCGACGAGGGTCACCGTTCCGGCCCCGGGATCGGCACGGCCGTCGCCGCAGGCGCGGCGGGGCTCGCCGTCGGCGTCGCCGGGGGGATGGTCGCCGCCGAAGTCGTGGACGAGGTGGGGGACTTCTTCGAGGGCGAGGAGGAGGACGAAGAGGAAGAGGAGGGCTGACAGGTCTAAGGACCGGTCACCGCATCTTCTCCGGATCGAGGTCCGCTCCGACGATCAGGGTCACCTCTCCGGCGGCGGCGTCCGCGGACCGGGTGGCCTTGGCGTCGGGCAGCCGTGAGGCGAGGACCTTCGCATGCTCGGTGAGGCCGTCCGGGTGGGCGACCGTGGTGGTGTCGGTGTTCTCGGGCGCGTTGCCCGTGCCGACGACCGTGAAGCCGGCTGCGCGCAGCTTCTCGGCCACGGCGGCCGCGCGCCCGGAGACCCCGGTGCCGTTGAGGACCCGCACCCGCACGGTGGACGCGTAGATCAGCCCCTTCTTGGCCTGTGCCTGGAACGGCTTCTTGGCGACCTCCTTGTCGTTGGCCAGGGAGGTGAACAGGTCGGCGGCCTGCGGGTACTGCCAGACCACGTTGGCCCTGTCGGTCGGGACGTCCGCCTCGCGCGGGTAGTTGGGGACGGTCAGGAAGGTCAGCCGGTCGCTCGGGATGCCCTTCAGCTCGGAGGCGAGGTCGTAGATCGGGTCGATGCCGTCCAGTTCCTCGTCCGTGGTCAGGGACTTGGTGGCGGACTGCAGGAAGTCGTACAGCGACGTGGGGCTGGTCAGCTTGGACTTCGCCTTCGCGGCCAGGGTCTCCATGAACTCCTGCTGGCGGCCGATGCGTCCGATGTCGGAGCCGTCGCCCACCGCGTAGCGGGTCCGTACGTAGCCGAGCGCCTTCTCGCCCCCGACGGTCTGGCAGCCGGCCTCCATGTCGAGGTGGGCGTCCTCGTCGTGGATGGCCTTCTCGGGGCAGACCTCTATGCCGTCCAGGGCGTCGACCATCCCCTTGAAGCCCTGGAAGTCGATGGACATGAAGTTGTCGATGCGCAGGCCCGTGTTGTCCTCGACCGTCTTGATCGAGCAGGCGGCCGCACCGGCCACCTCGCCGCCCGAACCGCCGATCGCGAAGGCCTCGTTGATCTTCGCCAGATGCGGACCGGACGTGCCGCCGTCGCCCTTCTCGCACGCCGATATCTCGACCCACGAGTCACGCGGGAAGGACACCACGGTCGCCCACTCCCGGTTCGCGGGGAGGTGCAGCACCATCAGCGTGTCCGACTGCATGGTGGTCAGGTTCCTGCCGTACTTGGCGTTGGCCCCGTCACGGCTGTCCGAGCCGACGACCATGATGTTCTTCGACCCGGGACTGAGGTTCGCCGGCCGGTCCCCGCCGAGCTTGCCGTCGATGTCGGCGCCCTTGATGTTGTTGTTCAGGTCGTTGTAGACCCAGGCGCTGACGCCTCCGGCGCCGAGGACGAGTACGGCGGTCGTGCCCGCGAGCCAGCTCACCGCACGGCCCCGCCGCGTCAGCCGCGTCCCCCCGCCTCCGGCACCCGCGCGCCGCCTTCCCGTACCGCTCACCGGGCTTCCCCCGCCTCGGCCGCACCCGGCCGGTCGACTTCCCCCTGGACGTCCGGGACGTGTGATCACCGAACCCGCAGGACTCTACATGCATGTAGATATACGGACCGGTGGCACACACGTCTCATCACGCCCGGCAGCCCCTAACGTCACAGAGGCGTCGCAGCGTACAGAATGAAGGCCATCGTCACGGCCGAGTTCGCCGAGGACATCGCCGAGAGCACCGCCCCGACGGCGGCTCCCCACGCGGCCAGCCCCACCGAGGTGAACACCGGCGGCCAGCTGCGCGCCGCGGGCGCGGGGCCCAGCAGGGCGGCCACCCGGCGCGGCACCGGCCCCGACGCCGCGAAGCCGGCGAGTGTCGTCACCGGCGAACCGGCCGACACGAGCGCGGCCTTGCCGATCGCGCGCGCCACCACCGGGCGGCTGCCGACGGCACGCGCCGCGTCCTCGTCCGCCCACCGTTCCGCCGTGTAGGACACGGCCGTCCGCAGGGGCCACAGGAATGGGTTGGCGCGCGCGGCCAGCCGGACGGCCAGCAGCAACCGGTGGTGCCCGGCGGCGAGATGGGCCCGCTTGTGGGCGAACAGCGCCCGCCGCTCGGCCGGTTCCAGGCACGCCAGCAGGGCCGTGGTGACCACCACCCGGTCGCGCCGGCCCCCGGCCAGCGCGTACGCGTAGGGCGCACCGTCGGGCAGGACGGCCACCTCGGTGTCCGGCAGTCCGGCCAGGGCCCGGTGGGCGCGACGGCGCACCCGCCCGTGCCGCCACAGGGTGCGGCCGCAGGCCACCAGGACCGCGAGGAGCGCCGGGATGGCCGGCAGCCCGGCGACCTCGTCGTAGGGGACCGCCGCGCGCACCTCGGGGTCGGACCAGCCGTCGGGCAGCGGATTGCCGGGCAGTTGGGCCGTGCCGACCACCATCAGCAGACCGAGGCTGACCGTGCTGCACACCGCCGTCACCACGGCCACGCCGGTCAGCAGCCGGGTGGCGGTGCGGGGATGCAGCCGTTGCTCGGCCAGCCGCGCGATCGGCCACGCGGTGAGCGGCAGGACCAGCGGGAGAAAGACGAACAACCCCATACGAGTTCAGTCGTCCCCTTCGGCCCTCGCCCGCCCGAGCAGCTCGCGCAGCAGGCGCTCGTCGTCCGGCTGCAGCGAGGTGACGAAGCTGGCCAGCACGGCCTCGCGGTCGCTCTCGCCGTCGAGGACCCTGCGCATCCGGTGCGCGGCCAGGCCGGCCTGGTCGGAGGCCGAGGTCCACACGAAGGAGCGGCCGGAGCGCTCCCGGGTCACCGCGCCCTTGGCCAGCAGCCGGGTCAGGATCGTGATCACCGTCGTGTAGGCGAGGTCCCCGCCGAGGCGGGCCTGGACCCATCCCGCGCTCTCGGGGGCCCGTGCCTCGCGCAGCGCCGACAGGACGAGCGCCTCCAGCTCGCCCTGCCCCCGCCGCCGGGGACGCTGCTCGTCCGTCACGCCCTGCCTCCTCGCCACCGGCCGATCCATCCGCGTCACGCTCTCTACAGGATTGTAGAAGGCGGATTGCCGAAACACCTCCACTCTTCTTCTACAGTGCTGTAGATTTCGGATCACGGCAGAACGCCGGAACAGCGCGCAGGCGGCAGGATCCACGGGACCCTGCCGGCCTCCGACACCTCAAGAAGGAGTCCACCGTGGGAGTTTCCCTGTCCAAGGGCGGCAACGTCTCGCTCAGCAAGGCGGCACCGGGCCTCACCGCCGTCCTGGTCGGCCTGGGCTGGGACGTGCGCACGACCACCGGCACCGACTACGACCTCGACGCGTCGGCGCTGCTGCTCGACACCTCCGGAAAGGTGATCTCCGACCGGCACTTCGTCTTCTACAACAACCTCACCAGCCCGGACGGTTCGGTCGAGCACACCGGCGACAACCTCACCGGCGAGGGTGAGGGCGACGACGAGTCGGTCAAGGTGAACCTCGCGACCGTACCGGCCGAGGTCGACCGGATCGTCTTCCCGGTGTCGATCCACGACGCCGAGAACCGGGGCCAGAGCTTCGGCCAGGTCCGCAACGCCTTCATCCGGGTGGTCAACCAGGCGGGCGGCACCGAGATCGCCCGCTACGACCTGTCCGAGGACGCCTCCACCGAGACGGCCATGGTCTTCGGGGAGCTGTACCGCAACGGCGCCGAGTGGAAGTTCCGTGCCGTCGGACAGGGTTACGCCTCCGGACTGGCCGGGATCGCCGCCGACTTCGGCGTCAACGTCTGAGGAGGCCGGGGTGACGGGGCCGTATCCCCCGACCGGCCTCCGCCCCGAGGACCGGACGGACTTCGAGGCCGTGCTGTGCCGGGCGCTGGACACCCCGGACATCCGGGACGCCCTGCGTGCCGACCCCAGCGGGGTGGCCGAACGGCGGCTGCGGGTCCGGGCGTCGGCGGACGCGGACGCGATCGCGGCGGCGGCGCGGGAGGAGTACCGCGCGTATCTCACCGCCCTCGCGTCCGCAGCGGAGACCGCGGACGACGTGAGCGGGGCCGGCCCCGGGCCGGGCGCCCGGTCGGGGCGTACCGCACAGCGGACCGCCGACGCCGGGCTGCTGCCGCTGCTCGCGGTGCTCACGCCCTCCCTGGCCGCCTGCTCCGCCGCGGTCGTCCTCGTCCTCGGCTGCCTGCTGCGGCTGATCGGGGTGCGGGGCACGCTGCCCGGCTCGCTCCTGGCCGCCGGCTGGACCCTCGCGCTGTTCGCGGCCGCGAGTGCCCTCCTCGCGCTCGCCGCCCTGTTCCGTACGGCGTGGCGCGGGCCCGGCGATCCGGCGGGGCCCGCCCGGACGGAGCAGGCGCGGCTGGTGTGGCAGCAGGCCCTGTTGCACCGTGGCATGCTGCCCCACCTGCGCCGCTGCCTGCGCGAGGACCCGTCCCTCAGCGAAGCGAGTCCGCCTCATCGTCCCGCTTGACCACGCACAGAGCCCAGATGATGAACGCCGAGAAGGCGATCATCACGATGGACCAGACGGGGTAGTACGGCAGGGACAGGAAGTTGGCGATGATGATGAGCGCGGCGATGGCGACGCCGGCGACGCGGGCCCACAGGGACGCCTGGAACAGGCCCAGGCTGACGAGGACGGCCACGGCGCCGAGGGCGAGGTGGACCCAGCCCCAGCCGGTGAGGTCGAACTCGAAGACGTAGTTGCGCGTCGTGACGAAGACCTCGTCCTCGGCGATGGCCATGATGCCCCGGCAGACGCCGAGGACACCCGCGATCATCAGCATGATGGCCGCGAAGACCGTCAGTCCCTCCGCGAAGGGATGTGACCGCTTGGTCGCGTGCATGTGCCCGGAGTGTGTGGCGGTCATACCGCTGCCTCCATTCGGTGTGGTGCAGTTGCGTGCGGTGCAATGCGGTTGCGTGGGGTGCGGTTGTGTGCGGTGCGGTTCTCAGCGCACGGGGGTGGAACGGCCCGTGCCCGCACCCGCCGAAGCGCCGTGGCCGCTCAGGACCAGTTCCTTCGCGCGGCGGAACTCGTCGTCCGAGATGTCGCCGCGAGAGCGGATCTCGGACAGCCTGGCGAGTTCGTCGACACTGCTGGGCTGTGCGCCACCGCCCTGGGCCGTCTCCCGGATGTAGGAGTCGAAGGCCGCCTGCTGCGCCCGGGCCTGGGCCACCTCACGGCTGCCCATGTTCTTCCCGCGGGCGATCACGTAGACGAACACACCCAGGAACGGCAGCAGGATCGTGAGGACCAGCCAGCCCGCCTTGGCCCAGCCGCTCATGTCGTCGTCGCGGAAGATGTCGACGACGACACGGAAGAGCAGCACGAACCACATGATCCACACGAACAGCAGGAGCATGGACCAGAAGACGCTCAGCAGCGGGTAGTCGTACGCGAGGTACGTCTGACCACTCATGTCTCTCCTCCGTTCCGGGCGTTCGCCCGGCAGGTTTCCTGCCGTCCAGGCGCGACACCCTCGGCACCATCCGGTGCCGCTCTCAGCGTGCCCACGCCACGGGCCGGCCGCCTCACCCCGGGCGGGTGAGACCGGCCCGGGGTGTGACCCCGGCTCCGGTGCCGTAGCCGCACATGCCGGGGAGCCGCTGATACGCAGCGGCTCCCCGGCACATCCCTCGCTCACGCGGGGGGCCCGGCGCTCCCTCCGTGCTCACCCGTGAGACCGGCCCGGTGGAGCGCGGCCCGCCAGGCGAAGGCGACCGCCGCCTCCGCCAGACCGAGCAGGACCAGCCACAGGCCGAGCAGCCGGGTCAGCGCGGTGGCCGATTCGGTCGGCAGGGCCAGCACCACGATCCCCGCGACGATGCCGAGCACCGCGGCGCCGAGGACGAACCCGCGGTGGGGCAGGTCCTTTTCGGCGAGGGCGGTGTGGAGGGTGAGGATGCCGCTCGCCAGCCAGACCACCCCGACGATCAGCGAGAGCGCGGCGATCGTCTGCAGCGGGTTCCGCAGGCACAGCACCCCGGCCAGGACGCACAGCAGCGCGAGGAGCAGCCCCGACAGCCGTGTTCCCGGTTCCTCCCGGGCGAAGACGTCGACGAACCGGAACATACCCGTCACCAGCAGGTACAGCCCGATGAGGACCGCGAGGACGTGCAGGGTCCCGTCCGGCCAGACCAGGACGATGACGCCCGGCACCAGCGTGGCCAGTGCCGCGCCGAGGATCCACGTCCAGGACCGGCCGACCCTCCCCAGGACCTCCGCCGGGTCGCCGAGGGCGCCGGGACTCGCCCCACGGGGCGGGGCGGCCGCTCCGCCCGGCCGGTCGGCGGCTCCGCGGTGCCCACGGGCCGTCCCGGTCAGCGGGGCCGGGTCGGGAGAGTGCGTCATGGCTCCTCCTCGCGGCCGAGCGGGCCGCTTCCGCACCGCCGGCGTGCGGCGGTGTGCGGTGACCTCTCTGGGGGCCAGCGTCCCGGCGCCCGCTCCCGGCCGGATCACCCTCGGCGGGTGAAACCGGCCCAGCGGATGCACGATGAGGTGGGAAGCACGCCCGGCCGGCGGTTCAGGAGGTAGGGGCCATGAGCGTATCCAGCGCACCCACGGCGTCGCTGACCGTGGCCGAGAGGGCCGCGTACGGCCGGAGCGCGCGCGAGCGGGCCTCGCGCTCCTGTCACGGCTGGTTCGAGGCGGACGCGGACGCCGGCCGGACCGACCCGATCGAGGTGATCGAGCGCCAGTCGGCCACCCGGCTCCAGGAGCTGGTACCGATCCGCTACGGCCGCATGCTCGAATCCCCGTTCCGCTTCTACCGGGGTGCCGCGGCGATCATGGCCTCGGACCTCGGCCCCCTGCCGAACACCGGCCTCACGGTGCAGCTCTGCGGCGACGCCCATCTGCTCAACTTCCGGCTGCTGGCCTCGCCCGAACGCCATCTCGTCTTCGACATCAACGACTTCGACGAGACCCTGGCCGGGCCGTTCGAATGGGACGTGAAGCGGCTGGCGGCCAGCTTCGTGATCGCCGCCCGGGCCAACGGGTTCTCGGAGAAGGAGCAGAACCGCGCGGTGCGGACCTGTGTGAAGGCGTACCGGCGGCGGATGCGCGACTTCGCCGGGATGCCCACCCTGGACATCTGGTACGCGCAGGACGACGCCGACCGGCTGCGGGAGCTGTTGGCCTCGTCGATGGACAAGCGCAGCAGACGCCGTACCGCCGAGGCGGCCACGAAGGCCCGCACGCGCACCCACCTCCAGGCCTTCGAGAAGCTCACCCGGATCACCGCCGAGGGACGGCTGATCACCCCCGACCCGCCGCTGATCACCCCGCTGAGGGACCTGCTGGCGGACCCCTCCGGGCAAGGGCAGGAGAAGGAACTCCAGAACGTCCTGGACCAGTACGTACGGACCCTGTCCTCGGAGCGCCGGCATCTGCTGCGCCACTACCGCGTCGTCGACATGGCCCGCAAGGTGGTGGGCGTCGGCAGCGTCGGGACGCGCTGCTGGATCGTCCTCCTGCTCGGCCGGGACGACACCGATCCGCTGCTGCTCCAGGCCAAGGAGGCACAGCCGTCCGTCCTCTCCGCCCAGCTCGGCGGCGACCGCTGGGACAACCAGGGCCGCCGTGTGGTGTCGGGGCAGCGACTGATCCAGACGACCAGTGACATCTTCCTGGGCTGGACCCATGTGGTCGGTCTCGACGGGCGCGAACGCGACTTCTACGTACGGCAGTTGCGCGACTGGAAGGGCATCGCGCGGCCGGAGACCTGGGACCCCGGCATGCTGCGGCTGTTCGCGCGGGTGTGCGGGGCCAGTCTGGCCCGGGCCCACGCCCGTTCCGGCGACCCCGTCGCCATCGCCGCCTACCTCGGCGGCAGCGACCGCTTCGACCGGGCGCTCGCCGAGTTCGCGCAGGCCTACGCCGACCGCAACGAGCGGGACTTCGACGCGCTGAGGGTCGCCGCGCACACGGGCCGGGTCCGCGCGGAGATCCTCTGACGGACGCCCGCGCCGGCTCACTCCGGCAGCTGGCGCATCTCCAGGACCCGTAGGCCGAGGGACTGGCAGCGGGCCAGCAGACCGTACAGATGCGCCTCGTCGACGACGTGCCCGAACAGCACGGTGTGGCCGGACATCCGCACATGGTCCAGCTCGGGGAAGGCGCCGGTCAGCGCCTTCGACAGATGTCCGTCGACGCGGATCTCGTAGCGCATGCGCGATGATTCCCCACGGCCGGTGGCGGGCGGGCTGCGCCCCTTCTCTGCGATCGTGCGGCCCGGTGGCCCGGGCGGGCCTCACCCCCGGAAGGTGAGAGTCGGAGTCGGCGGGCCGGACCGGGGCTCGGTGATTCAGTGGGTCAGGTACAGCTTGAACGCGATGATCAGGAGGCCGAGCAGCAGGTTCACCGAGGCCGTGACGGCGACCAGTCCCCAGGAGGCGTCGGCCCGGCGGGCGGCCGCCGCGGACCAGCCCACCTGTCCGGCCACGGCCACCGCGATCGCCAGCCACAGGGCGCCCGGCAGATCGAGGCCGAGGACGGGACTGAGCGCCACGGCGGCGGCAGGCGGGACGGCGGCTTTGACGATCGGCCACTCCTCGCGGCACACCTCCAGCACGACCCTGCGGTTCAGGCCGTGCTGCGCCAGCCGCGCCCCGAACAGCTGGGCGTGCACGTGCGCGATCCAGAACACGAGGCCGGTGAGCACCAGCAGGAGGACGATCTCCAGGCGCGGGTAGGACCCCAGGGCGCCGACGCCGATGAGCACGGAGGAGGCCAGCATGGATCCGTAGACCCCGCCGGTGTAGTCGGCACGGGCCCGGCGCTCGGCGCGGCGCTGGTCGCGGGGCGTGGCGGGTGCGGGTGCCGGTCCGGTCGCGGACATCGTCGGCCTCCTCTCGGTGGCGGGTGGTCCCCCGGGGCCTCGCTCCGGCCGTCAGTCGCCGTCGTGCGGGCGGGCCCGGCCGCCGTGGCGCGAACCGTGCGCGACCTCCGGGGTGCGCCCGGTGCCGGACGGCTCCGAGCCGCCCGTCGCGGGCGCCGGCGTACGGTCCGTCCGCGCACCGGGCAGTCGGGGGGTGACCAGGAACGCGGCGAGGGTGATGCCGCCGGTCGCGAGGATGGCGGCCTTGAGGCCGTTCAGCTGGGCCGTCGCGTAGGAGTCCGTGAGGGCGTCGACCTCGGACGGTGGCAGCCCGGCGTCCTCGGCCGCCTCACGCACCTGCTCGGTGGGGACGAAACTGATCCCGGCCTGCAGCGCGACACTCGTCTGCTGCCGGGCCTCCTGCGACAGCCTCGGGTCGTCCTCCACCTGGGCGGTGAAGGCGTGGGCGAGGGCACCGATGAGCAGCGAGCCGATGAGCGCGGTGCCCAGCGCGGAACCGAGGTTCTGGGCCGTGAACTGCAGGCCGCCGACCTCGCTGCGTTCCTCCTCCCCCACGCTGGACTGCACGACGTTGCCCAGCTGCGAGGCGAGCAGCCCCATGCCCACGCCGAGCAGGGCCATGGCCAGGGCGAACTGGGTGTCGTCGATCACCTGGTCGATGGTGGCCAGCAGCCACACGATGGCCACGGCCAGGGTCGCCAGGGCCAGCCGTACCACGCGGCGCGGTCCCGCCCTGCGGCCCAGCCGGGAGGCGACCAGGGACGCGGCCAGCATGGTGATGGACACCGGGAGCAGCCGCAGCCCGGTCTCGAAGGCGTCGAAGCCCTGCACGACCTGCAGATAGAGCGGGATGGTGAAGAACAGCCCGAGGAGGATGAGGTTCTGGCAGAGCAGGGCCGACAGGCCCGAGCCCAGCGCGGGCCTGCGCAGGAGGGGCAGGTGGACGAGGGGGTCGGTGCCGTGGGCGGTCCGCCTGTGCTCCCAGTGCGTGAAGGCGGCCAGGACGAGGGCTCCTGCGCCGATGACGAACAGGGTCGGGGCGAAGCCCATGACGGTGAAGGGCGGGTTGCGGGGCTGCACCCAGCCCCAGGTGCTGCTCTGCAGCACGCCGAGCACGCCGAGGGCGAGGCCGGTGGCCGACAGCGCGGCGCCGACACCGTCCATCGCGGGGCGCCGGCCGGTCCGGGGGACCTCGGTGATCACGCGGCGGAAGCACAGCACGGCGATGACGATGACGACCTCCCCGGCGAAGACCAGCCGCCAGGTGAGGTACGTCGTCACCCAGCCGCCCAGCAGCGGACCGACGGCGATGCCCGCGCCGGCCAGCCCGCCGATGACTCCGTAGGCGACGGCCCGGTCCCGGCCCCGATAGGACTCGGCGACCAGGGCGGCCATCGACGGCAGCACCATGGCCGCTCCGAGACCCTCGATGACCGACCAGCCGAGCCCGAGGACCCACAGGGTGGGCGCGACGGCGGTCAGGGCCGAGCCGATGCCGTAGACCACGAGCCCGAGGAAGAACAGCCTGCGGCGGCCGAGGATGTCGCCGAACCTCCCCCCGATGATCATGAAGGCGGCCATGACCAGCGCGTACAGCGTGATCACGCCCTGGATGGCGGTGACCTCGGTGTCGAAGTCCTCGACGAGTTGACTGATGGAGACGTTCATGACGGACGTGTCCAGCACCATCAGGAACTGGGCCGTCCCGAGGACGATCAGAGCCCGCCACTGCTTCACCGTGTCCTCCTCGCCGAAACGGAGTGTGCCCGGAACGCCACCGCCGTCACCCGGACGACGGCCGTTCCACGCTCTCCATCGCAGCTCAGAAGCCGTGGCGGCGCCTCACCCGCCACGGGCGAGGCAACCACTTCGCCCCCCGACACCACGGTCCGCCGGAGCCGCGGGCAGGTCGCGAGAGCGGCATCCCGCTCGGCCTGCGCATCGCCGCACATACGACCGTGATCGGGCCTGGGGAGAATCTGGCAAGTTTCATCGGCCGGGTCGAGGGCTTCCAGCCGGTACATGACGCGGCCTCGAGGAGCCATGCGGAGCTCGGCGGGTCCTGCCGCCGATGACACCGGACAGAGAGGGTGTGAGGCGACAGGCCGAGACGATCTCCCGCCAGGGCGGACTGCGCGGCCGGGAACGCGCCACCGCGCGGCTCACCCCGCTGCTGCCGGCCCCTGCTCTCCACGTCGGCGGTTGACCACCCCGGACAGGGTGAGCGCGGTGACCGTGTCCTGTACGCCCGGCATCTTGGCGATGTCCTCCCAGATGCTCCGTACGCGTTCCAGCGAGGCCGCCTCCAGACGCACCATGATGTCGAAGTCGCCGCTGAGGATCTCGCAGATGACGACCTCCGGAATGCGCTTGAGCGCGGCCAGGACGTCGCCGCCACGCATGCGGTCCTTGCGGTAGACGAGTACGAGCGCCGAGACCACATCGCCGGTGTCGCCGCCTGCGCGGACGATGGTGTAGCCGGCGATGTGGCCCTGGCGCTCCAGCCGTTCGATGCGCTGGCGCACCGCGTTACGGGACAGCAGCACCTTGCCGGCCAACTCCGAGTGCGGGATGCGCGCGTTGCGGGTCAGCTCGGCGATGATCTTCTCGTCGATGGTGTCCACAGCGGACCGTCTCCTTCGCGAATCGGTCAAGGTCGCAAACCCCCGCGGCAGGGGTCTCCGGCGCGACCGGGTGCCGGAGGCGAGGCCGTGGCGGCGGGTCTTCAGCAGGCCACCGCTCCGGTCGAAGCGGACCAGGCTGGTCGCGGAGCTTCTTGCGCCCGGTTCAGTGGGCGGGCATGAGGCGCTCGTCAGTCGTGGGGCGGCGATGGCGGCGAGGTGCGTGCCGGGGCGCACGGTCAGCCCGTTCATGTTGTAGATGAGTGATCACGACCCTGGGGCCGGGACGGGATCCGTCGACGAGGATCAGGGGCACCTCCACCGTCGTGGTGCCGAGGTCGGCGGGCGGGCTCCCGTGGGTCTTCCGGCCGGGCTCGGCCCGCAGCGTGCCGATGGCCGGGGACATGTGTTCCCTCTTTCCGACTCAGGCCGCGGTGCGGTCGTTCGTGGTGATGAAGTCGATCGGCTGGGCGGTGTGGCCCCGCAGGGCGAGGTCCGCGGCGATGTCGCCCATGGCGGGCGAGATCTTGAAGCCCTGGCCGGAGAAGCCGGCCAGCAGGACGATGTCGTCGCAGCCCGGCAGGGGGCCGACCAGAGGGAGGGTGCTGTCGGTGTAGCCCTCCATGAAGACGGACAGGCGCACCGGGTCGGGGTTCAGACCGGGCAGGTGGCGCCGCACCGCCGTGGTGAAGGTCTCCAGTTCCTCCGGTGCAACGGTCCGGTTCAGGTGGTTGGGGTCGTCCACGGGCCTGTGGTGCGGCTGGGGCAGGCCCAGCTTGACAGCCAGGCCGTCCGGGGACGGGATGCCGTAGAAGGGGATGTCGCCGCAGCGGACGAAGGCGGGACGCTCGGCGTCTGCGGGATGGTCCTCGTGGGGCAGGAACCAGGCGCTGATCGCGCGGTAGACGTTCACTTCCCACGGCAGGTCGGGCAGCAGGTCGCCCACCCAGGGGCCCGGGGTGACGACCGCGGCGTCGAAGCGCTCGGTGTCGGTGTCGGTGCGGATCTCCACTCCTCCCCCGGCGACGGGAGTCACTTCCCGCACCGGGGTGTAGCGGCGGACCCGGGCCCCCAGTTCCTCGGCACGCCGGGCCGCGGTCTGGACCGTCAGCTCCGGGCGGACGAACCCCGCGTGGGAGTCGAGGACCACCAGGTCGCCGTCGTCGACGCGGAACTGCGGGAAACGCTTCGCCATGGCCTCGGTGTCGATCATCTCGTGGTCGAGGCCGTGCTCGGCGATGCCGTCCATGACAGTGCGCATCTCGGGGTCATCGGCCGGCCCCATGACCAGGGCTCCGGTCAGACGGCGCAGTTCCCGCCCGGTCTCCGCCTGCAACTGCTTCCAGAGGGCGTCGGCGTGCCGGACGAGCGGCACATAGCGGCCGTCGTGGGTCTGCACGCTGCGGAAGACCCGGGTCTCGCCGCCTGCGGCGCTGCGGTCGTGGCCGGGTGCGTAGCGGTCGTAGCCGACGACCTCGGCGCCGCGTGCCGCCAGCCGCCAGGCGGCCTGGCTGCCCATCGTTCCCACGCCGACCACGGCGACGCGCTTCCTCGTGGCTGACACAGGTGTTTCCTTTCGTATCGCCGAGCCGCAGACTGGGCCCGAGCGTGAGGACGCTGGGGGCGACGTGGAGGGGGCGCACACTGGGGACCCCCCAACCCATCCATGTGCCACATTGTGGCACGATGTGCTATTATCTGGCACAGAGCATGGCAGCGGCCTACGGGGTAGTCAAGAGGTCCGAAACGGTGACCGCTCCGCCCGCACGGGACACTCCGCTCCGCCGTCCTGCAACGTTCCCGGGGACGGCTCTGGCTACAGGCCCACCACGGGCGCCAGTTGGGAGCGGAGGGTGCCGGCGTGGGGCTGCAGGGAGCCTGCGAAAGCGGCGGATCCGATGGTGAAGGCGTCGACCCCGGCTGATGCCAGCGCCTGTATCTGGTCGGTGCTGGTGAGCGAGCCGGCGACGACCAGGCGGCCGGTGGTGGCGGCGCGGGCGGCACGGACCAGGTCGAGAGGGTCGGCATCGGTGGCGCGGTACGCGAGGAGGTCGACGCCCGCACAGCCGGCGGCCTCCGCTCGCCTGCTGTCATCGGCGATGCGGTCCGGAGTTCCGGCCAGGCGGGTGGGATGCCCCAGAGGTTCTCCGGCGAAGGGCAGGTAGCCGATGGACGTGCCGTGCAGGAGGTGGAGGGTCTCCTCGATCCAGGTGCCGCCCATCAGCCAGTCGACGCCGAGTTCGGTGGCCGTCCGTACCGAGGCAAGTGCTTGGTCCCGATGGGTGCTGACGACCTCGAGGTAGGTGGTGGCGCCCATGTTCTTGATGCGGGTGTGGAGCTTGGCGAGGGTGTCGGGGTCAACCCCGATGTCCTTGAATCCGATGTGGGTGATGCCGAGGTCCTCGATGGTGTCGAGGACCTCCAGGCAGTCGGTGACGGTGCGGTCGTCGCGGGTGAGCATGAAAATGAAGTCCATTGGTGTCCTTCGGTTCTCTGTTCCGGGGCGTACGCGGGGCCGTCGGGTCAGGGCCGGTCCGGCGCCCCTGAGGACAGGCGGTCGGCGTGGGTCAGGGCGGCGAGCAGGCTGGTGTGGTCGGCCGTGCCAAGACCGGCGATGTCGAAGGCGGTGCCGTGGTCGACGCTGGTGCGGACGAAGGGCAGGCCGATGGTGATGTTGACGCCGTGTTCGATCCCGAGGTACTTGACGGGGATGAGGCCCTGGTCGTGGTACTGGGCGACCACGGCGTCGAAGGCTCCGGCGCGGGCTCGCATGAAGACGGTGTCGGCGGGCCAGGGCCCGCTGGCCCGGATGCCTTCGCTCTGCGCGGACCGGATGGCGGGGGCGATGATGTCCAGGTCCTCACGACCGAACAGGCCGTTCTCCCCTGCGTGGGGGTTGAGGCCGGCGACGGCGATGCGGGGGGTGGGCAGGCCGCCGCGCTGAAGTGTGCGCTGGGTGAGGCGGATGATGTCGAGTACGCGCGGGGTGGTGATCGCGTCGATCGCGGTGCGGAGTGACTCGTGCACGGTGACCAGGACGATCCGCAGCTCGTCGGTGGCCATCATCATCGCGTAGTCGGTGGTGCCGGACAGGTCGGCGAGGATCTCGGTGTGCCCGGGATAGGGGACGCCGGACAGGCGCAGGGCTTCCTTGTTGATCGGCGCGGTCACCAGCGCCCGTACCTCGTGGGCCATCGCGAGCTCGATGCCGCGGCGGACGTACCGGAAGGACGCCGCGCCGGCTCGCTCGTCGAGGGTGCCCCAGGGCAGGTCGGCCGGAAGGCTGTTCTCCGCGAGGACGTCCACCGTGCCGGGTGCGAACTTCGCCTGGTCGACCGATGCGATGGAGCGGAGTGCGAGGTGGGTGTCGGCGATCTTGTCGGCGCGGTCGAGGACGTCGATGTCGCCGATGACGACGACGGGGATGGTGCGCCGGGAATCGGCGCACGCCTTGAGGGTGATCTCGGGGCCGATTCCGCAGGGGTCGCCCATGGTGATGGCGATCGGGGTCATGCGCTCTCTCCTGAGTCGGGGCGCTGTCGGATGAGGTGGCACAGGCGCAGGAGCATGGCGTCGTCGCCGAAGCCGCCTGCCTTGATCAGCACGGGAAGGGGGAGTCGGCCGATCAGAGATCCGCGGACGACGCCCCGTTCGGGTTCGTCGAGTAGGTCGATGCCGGTGGCGCCGAGGGGCTGGAGCACGGTGGTGGCCGTCTCTCCCCCGGTGATGACGAGCGCGTCGACCGTGCGGTCTTCGGTCAGCGCCTGGACGACTGCCGCCTGAGAGCGGGCGAGTACTCGTGCGGTCTGTGGCGTGTGGCGTTCATCGGGTGTCTGCAGGGTGAGGACGGGAGCCGTCAGGCCGCGCAGCACCTGAACGGCCGGCGCCGGATCGACGTCGACGGTGACACCCTGGACGTCCGCACTTCCATGGAGCTTGACCAACTGCCGTCGGGTCGCCGGGTTGGTGCTGCCGACCACGATCAGTGGACGTCGGGCCGGGGCGAACAGTGGTACAGCGCTGCTTGTGCCGCGTGCACATCTTCGGGCCAGGGCGGCCGCCAGACCCGGGGAGCCGACCCACAGCACTTCGTCGAGCCGCGGCACCGCTGCCACCAGACGGTCGAGGTCACCGTCTACGGTGGCGGAGCAGACGATCAGGTCACCGTTCCCGATCAGTTCGGGCAGCTCGGCTGCCCGGTCCGGCTGCACAGACACGGCCTCCGGGAACAGCACGGCGAGGTCCGAGCACCGCACGGGGTGTACCGGATCGCGGGCATAGTCGCTCTCGTGGACCGGTACGCCCCGCACGTACTGGACCCCATCCACCGTCACCCTGCCCTCCGCGGGGAAGGCCGAGGCGATGACGACCGCCCGCCTCCCCGATCCCGCCCATGCGGACCGGACCTCTGCCGCGACATGACCGCGCAGGGTGGAATCCACCGTCTTGAAGAGCAACTCGGAGCCGGCGAACAGGCGGGCCGCCCGCCAGGCAGACAAAGCGGCGGCCTCCTCGTCCAGCACCCGGCTCCCCAGGTCGACCGCGCTCACGCACGCGGCGTGTGGCGGCCCACTGGCTGGGGTGGTGAACAGGATCCGGGCGTCGTGACCTGCCTGTCGGAACGGCGCGGCACCGTCCCCTGCGCTGGTGAGGTCATCCGCAAGGATGGCGATAGCGTGCCGCACGTCGTCGCGGAATCTCATGACCCATCTCTCCGTTCAGCCACCCTTTTCTGTGAACAGATCAATAGTCCTTCAGGAAAACGAGCAGGACAAACGACTCATTCTCACAGGACCTGTGAGTAGAATTCACACATGCGCTGGCCGGACCTTCCTCCCCTGAATACGCTGCTGCCCTTCGAGGCGACCGTCCGGTACGCGAGCATGACGGCGGCGGCACAGGAACTGCATGTCACGCACGGCGCGGTGAGCCGACAGATCCAGAACCTGGAACGGTCCCTCGGAAGACCACTGTTCGAGCGAGGGACACGCGCCCTGCGCCCGACCCCGCAGGCTCGCCAACTGGCGGCCGTCGTGCGGGACGCGCTCGATCAGATCGATGCAGCAGCCCGGCAGATCTCACACCGGACATCGGCGGGACCGCTCACCCTCTCGTGTGAGCCCACACTCCTGATGCGATGGCTCATCCCCCGGCTCCCCGATCTGGCCCTGAACGTGCCGGACGTCGCCGTCCACCTGTCCGCAGGCGGCGGCCCCGTCTTCTTCGAGCGGGACGACATCGACCTCGCGATCCGCCGAGACGACTTCCCGTTCCCCGAAGAGGCGAGCCGGACCCGCCTGTTCGCGGAGCGGATCGGCCCCGTCTGCCGGCCTGATCTCGCGGCCCTCCTGACCGGCGCCGACGGCGTATCGCAGGTGACTCTTCTGCACACCGCCACGCGACCGCAGGCGTGGGACGACTGGCGACGTATCGCCGGCATGAAGGCAGAGCCCGCCTCCCAGCAGAGCCTGGAGCACTTCTACCTGACCCTCCAGGCCGCCGCGGCCGGCGTCGGGGTCGCCATCGCCCCGTATGCCGTCGCCCGCGACGATCTGGAGCGAGGGCAACTCGTCGCACCCTTCGGTTTCGTCCCGGACGGCACCAGCTACTACCTCCTCGGCCGTCAATCACCCGAGCAGGACGGACGCGTCCGCCGGCTGACGGCATGGCTGCGGGCCAGGACGAGCTCGCTCGAAAACGATTCCGAACCGGTGTGACCACTGGACTCGTCGCACCTTCGCCTGCGAGATGCGGGCGCGTACGCTACGAACGGCGGGTGCTTCGGCGGCGGTCGATGTGCCCGATCACGCCACCACGCTTCTCCTGCGCACTGACAAGCGCGAGTTGGTCGTCATGGGCCCCCGCACCCGGGCTGCCTATCACGGCGCCGCGCCCGGCCACTCGTGCGTGCGGGTTCGTATGCGGCCGGGTCGTGCCCAAGCCCTGCTCGGACGTTCGCTGAACGGTCTCGCCGACGGCGCCCTGCCGCTCCGCGGACTACCGGGTCTGGACGTCGACCAGCTCGCCGCCGACCCGGTCACCGCTCTCGACAAGGCATTGACCGACCGCCCGGAGCCGTCGGAGCGGCTCGAAGAGGCGGCGCGTCTACTGGTCGGCACCACTGTCACCGCGACCGCGGCCCGATTGCACATCAGTGAGCGCCGCCTGCACGCCCTGTTCACCGACGCCATCGGCTTGTCCCCCAATCACTTCGCACGTATCGACCGCGTTCGCACCGTGCTCGCGGCCGATGCGGGCCGATGGGCAGACATCGCTGCGACGGCCGGCTACTACGACCAGTCCCACATGACGGCCGAGTTCCGCCACTTCATGGGTGTCCCACCGGCCGCGTTCACCGCGGGTCGGCGCCCCGCCGCGACTTTGTGCGCTGCCTGAGTTCCACGACACGACCTCTCAGCCGCCCGTGGACCTGCTCAGCTGTGGAAGCCGGGCAGGGACAGGTACTTGAGCTGCTGGTACTCGTGGAGGCCCTCGGGTCCGCCTTCGCGGCCGAGGCCGGACTGCTTGACCCCGCCGAAGGGTGCCGCGACCTCGGAGACCAGGCCGCGGTTGATGCCGACCATGCCGGCCTGCAGACGGGCGGCGACCCGGCGGGCGCGGTCGATGTGGGACGTCATCACATACGACGCGAGGCCGTGTTCGGTGTCGTTGGCCACCGCGATGGCCTCGGCCTCGGTGGAGAAGCGGTGGATGGCCACGACGGGACCGAAGATCTCCTCACTCATGATCGCGGCATCGGCGGGAACGTGGTCCAGCACGGTGGGGGCCGCGTAGTGGCCCGGCCCGTCGGGGATGTCCGCCTGGCCGACGACGACGGCACCGCGGGCCAGGGCGTCCTCGACGAGGTGACGGACCTTGTCCACCGCACGGTGGTCGGCCAGCGGGCCGAGCTCGGTGTCCTCCCGGTCCGGGGCACCCACCCGGATGGCGGCGATCCGTTCGCCCAGCGCTGCGGCGAACGCGTCGGCGATCGACTCCTGGACCAGGAACCGGTTGGCGCCGACACAGGACTGGCCGCCCAGCCGCATCTTCGCGATCATCGCTTCGCGGACCGCGAGGTCGAGGTCGGCGTCGTCGAAGACCAGGAACGGCGCGTTGCCGCCCAGCTCCATCGAGGTGCGCAGTACCCGCGCACCGCTCTGCTGGAGCAGCAGCCTGCCGACCGGGGTGGAGCCGGTGAAGGACAGCTTGCGCAGCCGGGGGTCGGCCAGCAGCGCCGTGGTGACCGCTGCCGCGTCGCTGCTGGTGATCACGGTCAGGACACCCGCGGGTGCGCCGGCCTCGCGTGCCAGCTCGCCCAGGAGCAGGGAGGACAGTGGGGTGAGCGCGGCCGGTTTGAGTACGGCGGTGCAGCCTGCGGCGAGGGCGGCGGCGGCCTTGCGGGCGGCCATGGCCAGCGGCACGTTCCACGGGGTGATCAGCAGGCAGGGGCCGACCGGTTCGGCGACGGTGACGATGTGACTCCTCCCGTCCGGGGAGGGGGTGCTGCGCCCGGGCGGACGGACCGCCTCCTCGGCGTACCAGCGAAAGTAGGCCGCGGCGTAGTCGACCTCGCCCCGGGCTTCTCTGATCGTCTTGCCGATCTCCAGGGTGATGATCCGGGCCAGCCGCTCACGGTGTTCGATCAGGGCGTCGGTGAGCCGGTGCAGGACGGCCGCGCGGTCCCGTGGGCTGGTGAGGGCCCACTGGTCGGCGGCCGCGGCCGCCGCGTCCAGTGCTTTCAACGCGTCCTGTGGGCCGCAGTCGGCGACGGTGGCGATGACGTCCTCGGTCGCGGGGTTGCGCACCTCGAAGGTGCGACCTCCGGTGGCGGGTTGCCAGTCGTGGGCGAGGAAGCCACGGGGGACGGATTCGAGGACTGCCGACTGCCATGAGGGCGCGGTGAGCGTGTCAGTCATGCGCGTGGCCCTTTCGCTGATCGCAGGGTGGTGTGGTTGAGGGAGCACGATCGGTGGGTGGTCATACGGCTTCGCCTCCGGGGTTGGCGACGCCGACGGTGTTCTCGACGGAGAGGAGGGAGTCCTGTCGTCCGGAGCCGAGCCAGCGGACCAGGGCGACGAGGCCGAGGGCGAGGATGGCGAAGGCGATGAGGATGGCGCTGACGGCGGTGACGCTGGGGTCGATCTCGAAGGTGAGGGAGTTGTAGACCTGCACCGGGAGGGTGACGGTGTCGACGGAGGACAGGAACTGGGAGATGTAGAACTCGTCGAAGCTGGTGATGAAGGAGAAGATCGCCGCCGCGATCATGCCGGGTGCCGCGAGGGGGAAGGTGATCTTCCGGGCGATGGTGAGCCGGCCGGCGCCCATGCTGGCGGCGGCGTCCTCGAGGCGTTCGTCGATGCCGCGCAGGGT
>NZ_JBHVDD010000046.1:0-68697 GCF_042802995.1 Streptomyces sp. NPDC057438 | reverse complement strand
GAGGTGTGCCGGGCGGCCGGCGCGACTGCCCGGCGCTCAGCCGAGCCGACGGACCACCGCCTCGGCGACCGCCCTGGCGCTGCCGGGGTTCTGGCCGGTGATCAGACGGTCGTCCTCGACGACATGGGTGTCGAAGGGCTTCGCCGCGGTGCTGTAGTGCGCGCCGAGTTCCTTCAGCCGGTCCTCGAGGCTGTAGGGGACGGCGTCGGCGCGCTGCGCCAGTTCCTCCTCCCGCCAGGAGAATCCGGTGACGTTCCTGCCCTTCACCAGGGGTTCGCCGTCGCTCAGGGTGACGTCCAGCAGACCGCACGGACCGTGGCAGACCGCCGACACGATCCGGCCGGTCTCGTGGAACCGGGCGATGAGCGTCTCCAGCGCCCTGCTCTGGTGGAAGTCGAACATCACCCCGTGACCGCCGGTCAGGTAGATGGCGTCGTAGTCGTCGACGTCCACCTCACTGACGGGGGCGACGTTCCGCAGCCCGTCCATGAAGGCGCGGTCGGCGTACCGCTTGTCGGTGCCGAGATCGCCGAGGACGTTGTGGGCGAGGCTCTCCGGGTCCAGCGGTACGGCGCCGCCCTCGATGCTCGCGATGGTGAGCTCGAAGCCGGCCTCTTCGGCGACGTCGTAGAAGTGGGTCAGCTCGCCCAGCCAGAGGCCGGTGCGGTAGCCGACCTTCTCGTACTCTCCGGTGCTGGTGACGATGATCAGGATGCGCTTCGTGGGGGACATCTGTGATCTTTCTGTTCAGAGGGACCGGGCCGCCGTGCGGACATGCGGCCTCGCGCGCGGCCTCCCCGGTGACACCAGGTCGGCGCGCCTTCCCCTTCAGGCCGCTACCACGATAGGACGTGATCACGGGGCGCACCCGGTACCGGGGAAGCACACCAACGGACGGCGGCCGGTACCGCGGTACCGCATCCTGCCGTGCAGCCCCTGGTGCCCGGTCATTCCTCCCCGGCCAGGTCGCCGTAGCGCCGCGCGACCTCGCGGAACGCCTCCTTGGGGTGGCGCGTGCCGTCGTCGGTCACCGCCACGACCCCGAAGCCGGCCTTGTCCAGGTCGAGACGGGGATCCTCGCGGCGGGGGAAGTCGGGCATGGCGTAGGTGAACACGAAGCAGCCGTGCACGCCCTCGTCCTCGTACTGGCCGATGAGTTCACCGAGGCAGCGGGCCTGAGCGGCTTCGTCGCGAGGGTGGTCGCCACGGATGCGCGGGGGCGCGGCGAACCAGTTGACGATCCAGAAGGAACCGGCTCCCCGATCCTCGGCGCCGGTGAAGGCGCCGCACCCGAACTCGGTGATGACGACGGGCTTGTCGTGGTCGCGCACCAGGCCGCGCAGGCGGTCCGTGTAGCCGGCCCGGTTGCGGCGGGAGCGGTACAGGCTGACGCCGACCTGGTCGAACAGCGACCAGTCGACGGGCTCCCATCCGGCCGCGGAGTAGGTGACGGGCCCGCCGAAGCGACCGCGCGCGGCGGTCACGGCGGCGGTGAGCAGCGGGTGGAGCCGCCTGGCGATTCTTCGCCGCAGCAGGCGGCGGAAGCGCACGATGAGCTTCAGGCGCAGGAACGACCGGGGCCCGGGGACGATGCCGGGCACCGTGTGCGAGAACTCGCTGCCGACCAGGAGAGTCACCCGGCCCGGATGGTCCCGGCGAAGTCCCTCGGCCCCCGCGGCGACGGCCTCCAGGCGTTCCAGCAGCTTCGGTCGCGGCAGTTCGGCGAGATGGGGCCGGATGTGGACGTCCAGACCGACGTCGAGGGCGGTACGGGCCGCGTCGATCAGCCGCTCACCGTCCCCGATCAGCATCACCGAGGTGCAGTGCAGGTCCCGGGCGATGACCTCCATGTCCTGGCGCTCGTCATCGCTGCCTCCGTCGCCGACCAGGTAGGAGATCCCGCGGACGGTCAGCATGTGCTCGGCTCCTGACGGCGCAGACGATGGGCGGCGAGGAACAGCAGGGCGGTGACGCCACCGAGCATCGCCGCGTTGACCGCGTACTTCACCGCGAGATCCACGTCGTCGCCGAGCGGTTCGACGAGGAAGGACAGCGCCGCGCGGACGACGAGGGCGCTCCCCGCGGCGGCCAGAACGTGCCGACGCCCCCACCCCCGGCGCCGCGACCAGCGCAGCAGCAGCACGCTCAGGACGACCATGGCGACGACGTTCACCGTGACCCCCGTCCAGGTCGCCGGCAACAGTTGGCCGGCACACCACGCGACTCCCGTGACACCGCCGACCAGCCACCACGACGGCGCACCCGTGGACGACCGGGGCCTCATGGGCCGGACGGTGAACGCGACGGCGGCGAGGGCTACGGCGACCACCGCGGCGCCCGCCACCTGCGCCGGGTGGGCCGTGGAGTCCGCTGCCGTGTCGAGGTGGATCAGCCCGGCACTCACCGCCCACAGCAGCACCAGGAAGCCGATGCCGACCGGGCCCAGCCACCGCCGGTCCGCGATGCGCGGGGCACAGGATTCGACCACCGCGATCGGAGCGGCGAAACTCCAGATCACATGCCCCCCGACATAGGTGAGCAGGCTCGCCGCGTCGACCCCCAGGCCCGGGACGAGGGTGACGAGCGGCTGGGTCGACCAGTCGGGACCACCGGGGTCGACCTCGTTGTCGAACAGGGTCTGGTCGACCAGGCCTGCCTGGACCACCCCGCAGGCCGCGCTCAGCAGCAGGATCGTCGGCCAGCCGCGTCCGGTGCGCCGAGTGATCTCGCGGATGAGCACCGCGACCGTCCCGTACAGCGGGGCGAGGATGAGGAGGCCCGCCAGAAGCTCCAGCGGGCGATCCGTGCTGTCGCCGTAGCCGATGAGGTACTCGGCACTGACCGGAGACAGCACCAGCAGGCCGGTCACGGCCGCCCAGCGGTGCCGTGATCGCGGCAGCGCGACAGGAGCGGACGGTGCGGACATGGGATTCCTTCAGGGGGCTGTGCGGGGATGCCGTGTCGTCATCGGCCCGGCCGACACTAGAAGGGACCGCCCACGGCCGGACATCCGTCTTTCGTCCAGGAGCCCACAACTTTCGTCCAGATGTACGCGGCTCCCCCGGGCCGTACCCACTCCGAACGCACTGCGAGGCACTCCGACACCGCGTCCGCGTCGTGCGTTGCCCGGGCATTGCGGCAGACGCGTGCAACCATCGGGCCGACTCGGATGTCTCTCCTGATGTCGGACCTACACGCATCTGGGGGCACAGGATGAGAGCGAACAGGACAGTCTGGATGACCGCGGCCCTGGTGACCGCCACGCTGGGTGCGGTCGCGATGCCGACCGCGGCCACGGCGGCCACCCCGCGGGCCGCGGCGGCCGCCTGCCCGACGGGCTGGGGCAGCCTCGACAAGGTCGACTGGTCCTACACGGCGGGCGAGTACATCACGAACGCCAGGACCGGTCGTCACGAGTGCTACGACCGGTTCGTCGTCGACGTTCCGGCCGCGTCCGCCGACCAGATCGGCTACACCGTGCACTACGTCGACCAACTGATCCAGGACCCGACCGGTGATCCCATCCCGATCAGCGGCGGCGCCATCCTGGAAGTGATCGTCAGGGCCCCCGCGTACGACTCCGGCGCTCCCACGTATCCCGGACAGGCAGGACAGCCGCTGCCCGGCGTGAACCTCACCGGATACCGCACCTTCCGCGACGCGAAGTTCGCCAGCTCCTTCGAGGGCCAGTCACAGTTCGGCCTCGGCCTCCGAGCCCGACTGCCCTTCCGCGTACTGCAGTTGGACGGCCGCCTCGTGGTGGACGTGGCCCACAGCTGGTGAGCCTCCGGCGCGGGCGCCGGAGGCGGGGGTCCGGGCCGGAGTCCGGTCAGCGGGCGGTGAGGTGTTCCAGCGTGTCGATCACGCGGTTCGAGAAGCCCCACTCGTTGTCGTACCAGGCGACCACCTTGATGTGGCGGCCGTCGACGCGGGTGAGGGCCGAGTCGAAGATCGACGAGGCGGGGTTGCCCGTGATGTCGGACGACACGAGCGGGTCGTCCGAGTACTCGAGGATGCCGGCGAGCGGCCCTTCCGCCGCGGCGCGGTACGCCGCCAGCACGTCGTCGCGCGTCACGTCGCGGGCGACGGTCGTGTTGAGCTCGACGATCGAACCCACCGGCACCGGCACGCGGATCGAGTCACCCGACAGCCTTCCGTCGAGGTTCGGCAGCACCAGGCCGATCGCCTTCGCCGCGCCGGTCGTGGTCGGTACGATGTTGACGCCGGCGGCCCGGGCGCGACGGGCGTCGCGGTGCGGGCCGTCCTGCAGGTTCTGCTCCTGCGTGTAGGCGTGCACCGTCGTCATGAACCCGTGCTCGATACCGGCGAGTTCGTCCAGCACCTTGGCCAGCGGCGCGAGCGCGTTGGTGGTGCACGACGCGTTCGAGACGACCGTGTGCAGGTCCGGGTCGTAGGCGTCGGTGTTGACCCCGAAAGCGAGCGTGACGTCGGCGCCGTCCGACGGCGCGCTGACGAGCACCTTGCGCGCGCCCGCGTCGAGGTGGGCCCGGGCGGCCTTCGCCGAGGTGAAGCGGCCGGTGGCTTCCAGCACGATGTCGACGCCGAGTTCGGCCCAGGGCAGCTGCGCCGGCTCGCGCTCGGCCAGCACCGTGATCCGACGGCCGTCCACGACAAGGGCGTTGCCGTCGACGGTCACCGGACGCCCGAGGCGGCCGGCCGTCGAGTCGTAGGCGAGCAGCCGGGCCAGTGTCGCGGGCTCCGTGAGGTCGTTGACGGCGACGACCTCCAGGGCGCTGTCGCGCTCCAGCAGTGCGCGCAGCACATTGCGCCCGATGCGGCCGAATCCGTTGATGGCGATGCGAGTCATGAGTGGTGTCCCTTCCCTTCGCCCCACCAGGCTCGCCCGCGGCTCACACCGCTGCCAGTGGCGAGATCGCCACGGTTCACAAGGATCCCGCCACCCGCCACCCGCCACCCGCCACCCGCCGGTCCCGGTCACGTGCCACGGGTGAAGGTGCGCCGGTACTCGCTCGGCGTGGTGCCCAGGATGCGCTGGAAATGCAGGCGGAGGTTCGCGCCGGTGCCGAGACCGACATCGGCGGCGATCTGTTCCACGCCGCGCTCGGAGCGCTCCAGCAGCTCGCGGGCCAGGTCGACGCGGGCGCGCATCACCCACTGCATCGGCGTGTAGCCGGTCTCCTCGACGAAGCGCCGGGAGAACGTGCGCGCCGACACCCCGGCCTGCCGCGCCAGGGTGTCGAGGGTGAGGGGTTCGCCGAGCCGGTACAGGGCCCACTCACGGGTGGCGGCGAAGCGTTCGCCGAGCGGTTCGGGGACGCTGCGCGGCACGTACTGGGCCTGGCCGCCGCTGCGGTAGGGGGCCGCGACCAGGCGGCGGGCCGCGTGGTTGGACGCGGCCACGCCGAGGTCGCCGCGCAGGATGTGCAGGCACAGGTCGATGCCGGAGGCGGCACCCGCCGAGGTGAGCACGCTGCCCTCGTCGACGAAGAGCACGTTCTCGTCGACCCGGACGCGCGGATGTCTGCTCGCGAGCGCCCGCGCGTAGTGCCAGTGCGTCGTGGCGCGCCTGCCGTCGAGCAGCCCGGTGGCGGCGAGGGCGAAGGCCCCCGTCGAGATGGCGGCGAGCCGCGCGCCCCGCTCGTGCGCGGCGATCAGGGCGTCGACGACGGCCCGCGGCGGGTCCTCGCGGTCCGGGAACCGGTAGCCGGGGACGAAGACGATGTCGGCCCAGACGAGCGCGTCGAGGCCGTGCTCGACGGCATAGGCGAGGCCGTCACCGCCGGCCACGAGACCGGGTGCCGCCCCGCACACCCGCACCTCGTACGGCATGCTCGCGCGGGTCGTGAAGACCTGCGCGGGAATGCCGACGTCGAGCGGCTTCGCACCTTCGAGCACGAGAACGGCGACGCGCCGCGGGCGAGGGTCCGGCATGGGGAGAGGCTACGTGCCGTTCCAGGCGGACGACCGGACGACCGGACGTCGTCGCCCGGGCGGCGGCATCGGAGTGTTGACGAGCGGGCAGCCGCGCAGGAACCTGCCCACAGGGGGCGCCGCACACCGGTGTCCCACGGGGGAGGGCCAAATGTCCTGGCTGCAGTGGATGGTTGTGCTGATCGTGGTCAGTTTCCTGGGCCTGGGAGTGATCGCCTGGAAGGCGCCCGAGGTACGGCAGGACATGCTGAGGCTGATGGGTGGCCTGGTCGTCGCCGCGGTCCTCGGGTACGTCGCGTCGTCGATGCAGGGGGTGCGCTGGTAGGGCCGCCGACCGGGCGGCAACACGGTGCCTGCGCCCACGGGCGGGGTGGTTCCCCGCCCCGCACGTCCACGAGTAGCACCGGACACGACGTACTCACCCGAGACGCGAGGCGGTGTCTACCGGCCCCAGATCTTGCGATAGGCCCGGCGGTAGCCCTCGGAGTCCCAGGACAGGGCTCCGCCGGTGTTGGCCGCGGTGGTGATGTGCACGGGGGCCACGTAGTCGCTGGCCGGTTCGTTGGTGAAGGCGCGGTTGAACTCGTCGATGATCTGCCAGCCCTGTTCGGACAGCGGTTCGGGCACGGTGGCGGACTGGTACTGCTTGCCGTTGATGCGCTGGAAGGCGGACGGGTCGCCGTCGCCGGCGCCGATGTTGAAGGGTGCGCCGTCGCCCTTCCGGCCGGCGGCGCGCAGGGCGGGCGCGGCGTGGTCGAAGTACAGGTCGTTGATGGCGGCGGAGTAGGTCCACCTGTCGCCGAGTCGGCTGCGCAGGGCCGAGACCCTTTCGACGGTGCGGCTGTTGGCCTGGGGGATGGGGATGTCCTCGTAGCTCAGCAGATCGACGTCGGCGCAGGTGGCGAGTTCCTTCTTGATCAGCTCGGACTTTCGCTTGGCGAACGGTATGGAGGCGTCCGTGAACAGGACCACGCCCGCCCGGCCGTTGGACCGGGCGATGATCCAGTCCGCGCTGATCCTCGCGACGTCCCCCACGTCGGTGGTGATGTTGGTGAACAGCTTCGGATCCTTGCTGGGCCCGGGGGTGGCGGTGGCATGCCAGCCGATCAGGGGTATGCCCGCGGCCTCGGCCTGTTTCACCTGCCGGGTCACCGAAGCGGGGTCGAAGCCGCCGACGACGATGCCGGAGGGCTTGAGGGCGATTGCTTCGGTGAAGGCGTTGCGGATGCCGGCCGGGGTGCCCCGCCCGTCGATGGTGCGTACGTCCCAGCCGATGATCCTGGCCGCTTCCTGGACGCCCTTGGCGACGCCGGAGACGCCGGGGTTGGTCATGGTCTGCGCCACGTACACGATCGTTCTGGCGGGGACCGCCTCGGGTCCGCTGGTGGGCCCGCTCCAGGGGGCGTTGACGTCCTCGGCCTCCTTGACGGCCCGCTTCGCCTTGGCGAGGACGGAGGGGCAGCCGGGTTCCCGGGAAGCGGTGGCGGCCGCGGTGGTGGTGGCGCCGCTCTCGCAGCCGGTGGCGGCGGTGGCCACGGCCAGGAGCGCGACGGCTGCCGCGGTCGCCTTGCGGGTGGAGTGCACGGGGACTCCTCAAAGGGACGTGAGGGGGTACGGGATGGAGGTGGGGGAGGAGACCGATCCGGCCGGAGGCTGGATACGCAGCGGTCACGACGGTGCCCCGGACGGTGCCCGGGGAGGCTGTCGGGGTGGGAATGTAGCAGGGCTCCGGCACGGTCATCCACGCCGAGGACATCGTTCGGTAGGCGGGCGTGAACAATTTGTAATCACGTATTGGTTACGTACAGGTTCAAGGCGATCACATAAGCGATAGTCTCCGGCCGACGAGATCCGGACACGTGACGCGATTTGTACCCGCGTCGCGGGTCTGGTCGCTCACGCCCGATGGCCCGTCGCGCGAGCTGCGGGCCGGTTCCCCGGTCGTCGACGGTCCGGCGGCATCAGCGACTTGACCGCCGAGCAGCACACACCCAAGGAGATCAGCGTGCCCGCGAACACCGTGCAGCGGCCGCCCGGACACAGAGACCGGACCTCTCCGTTCCGACGGACGTCGGGCTCCGTTCTCGCCCGGTGGCCGTTCCGGCGCAAACTCAACATCCTGGTCGTCGCGCCGGTGGCCGTCGTCGGTGTGCTGCTCGCCGTCGGCGTCGGCGGACAGATGGAGCAGGCCCGTGACGCCGGCCGGATCGCCGAACTCGTCCGCGACAGCGAGCAGGTCACGAAGCTCATCAACGACGTACAGGCCGAACACCGGCTGGCCCTGCTGCTGTCCGTGCAGTACGAGGCGGCCCGCCCCGGAGCCGACCGCCCGCCGACCGCCGCCTACCGCGAGGCGCAACAGGCCACCGACGCGCAGGTCGGCGCCGTGCGGTCCGCCTTCGGTGCGAGTCTGCCGGCCGGGGAGAAGCAGGCCCTCTCCTACATCACCGGGCTGGACGTCCTGCGGGAGAAGCTCGGCCGTGACTACGTCCCCGCCGCCAACATCGACCCCGCCTACGCGGCGGCGGTCGGATATCTGATCGACGGCATCGGGCTCGACCGCTCCTCCATGACCTCGGCCTCCTCGGCGTCCTCGGTCACCGGCCTGCTGGACGCGATCCTGCGCGCCGATGCCGCCCACGCGGCGTTCGAGAGCGCGGTCTTCTCCGCCCAGACCCGTGACGCCAACGCCCTCACCGAGTACACGCGCGCCGCCGGCGCCCACCAACTCTTCGTCCACGAGTCCGACCGCTTCGGCCGCATGGCCGCGCCGGCGCAGGTGCTCCGCATGGCGGGCATCGAGCGCGGCGCCGAGCAGAACGACATCACGTCCCAGTTCGCGGAACTCCAGATCGATCCCTCGGCCCTGCAGACACAGTCCACGACGGAGCTGCGCGCGAAGATCTCCGCGGGCGAGCGGCAGGCCGAAACCCGCCTCGCCATCACCCGGACGCTGATCGAGGAGACCGCCGCCCAGGCCGACTCGGCCTCCGCCGACGCCCTGCGCAAGGCATGGATCCTGCTCGGTGTGGCCCTCCTCGGTTTCGCCGTCTGGCTGGCCTTCTGCGTCCTGGTCCGGCGCTCGGTCGTCCGCCCCCTGGTGGCGCTGACCGGCTCCGCCCAGCAGGTGGTCGAAGCCGCCGACGAGGAGCTTGCCCGGGTCGCGGACGACGAGCTCGCCGACAGCACCCCGTTCAACCCCCGGGCGATACCGGTCCCGGTGCGCGACGAGATCGGCGAGCTGGCCGAGGCGTTCAACCGGGTGCAGGACACCGCCGCCGCACTCCTGGAGCGGCAGGTGCTCAGCCGCCGCAACATCGCCGAGATGTTCGGTAACGTCGGCCGCAGGGTCAGCAACCTGACCACGCGGCAGCTGTTGCTGATCGACGCCGTGGAGCGTGAGGAGACCGACCCCGACCTGCTGGACCGGCTCTACCGCATCGACCACATCGCCGTACGCCTCCAGCGCAACGCAGACAGCCTGATGCTGCTCGCCGGCATCCGGGAGACCGACGTCGAGGCCCGGCCGATCACCCTGGCCGACGTCATACGGTCGGGCCTCGGCCGGATCGAGGGATACCAGCGGGTGTCCCTGCGCTCCGAGACGGACATCACCGTCGGACCCGACATCACCGGTGACCTGACCCTGCTGCTGGCCGAACTGATGGAGAACGCGGTCGCGTTCTCCCCGTCCGACACCCCCGTCGAGGTGGTCGTCCGGCCCGGCACCGACATCACCAGGGACGGCGGCGCCCTGGTCGAGGTCATCGACCACGGCCTCGGCATGAGCGCGGAGCGTCTCGCCGAGGAGAACGCCCGTCTCGTCCGGCGCGAACGCCTCGACCTCGTACCGACCAAGGTGCTCGGCCTCTTCGTGGTGGGCAGCCTCGCCCGCCATCTGAACCTGCGGGTGACCCTGAGCCGTACACCGGGCGGCGGTGTCACCAGCACCGTGTGGATCCCCGCTGCGCTCCTGCTGGCCATGAGCCCCGTCGACGCCGCACCGCCCCCCGCGGGCCGGGGCCGGACCACCCGGGAGTTCACCCCGCACGCCGCCTCACCATCGGCCGCCACCGCCACCGCCACCGCCACCGCCACCGCCATCGCCCCCGAGCGTCGGCCCGTAGCTCCGTCACCGGAGGGCGAACTGCCCCGCCGCGTTCCGCTCCGCCCCCACGCGGCGAGGACCGAGGCCCCCGACACCTCCTCCTCCACGACCGCTCGGCCACTGCGCCGACGCGTACGGGGCGCGACGCTCACCGTGACCGCCACGGCGGCCGAACGGACCGTCCCGACGGTGCGGCAGCCCGCGGACGCCGAAGCCGTCCGCGCGGAACTCGACGAGTTCGAAGCCGCTGTCCGCAGAGCCGAACAGGACAGCGCCGCACAGGACCGCACCCGGCAGGACAGCGCCGCGCAGGACGGCACCGAGCCCCCGACCCCAGCCCGCACGACCGCGACACGCGAAAACCCCAGAAGGCCAGAAGGAGACGGGCAGTGACCACGTCGGCAGATGACAGCACCCCCGAAGAGACGAAGCCCACCGACCTGCGTACCGCGGCGGCCGACTTCACCTGGCTGCTCGACCGTTTCGCCACGGAGACCGCGGGTGTCGTCGACGCCATCGCGGTGTCGTCCGACGGTCTGCTCATCGCGGTCTCCCAACTCCGTGAACGGGCCGACTCCGAACGGCTCGCCGCGATCGTCTCCGGCGTCACCAGCCTCGCCGCGGGCGTCTCCGGCAACTACGGCCTCGGCGGCCTGAACAAGGTCATCATCGATCTGGAGGGCGGCCATGTCCTGGTCTCCGCCATCGGCAACGGCGCCGTACTCGGCGTGGTCGCCTCCAAGGAGGCGAAACTGGGCAACATCGCCTACGAGATGACCCTCTTCGCCAACCGCGCCGGAGCCGCGCTCACCCCGCAACTGGTGATGGAGCTGAAGAACAGCGTCGGCTCCCCCGTGGCCGGCTGACCCATCCCGCAAGGAGGAGGTCGTCATGGCCGATGGTGGGCGAGAACCACACGAGACAGCGGAGGGAACCCGGGAGGGCCTGGCGGATCCGGTCGGCCGCGCCCCCGTGGTCCGGCCGTTCCTGCTGACCGCCGGCCGGGTGTCGGGGGCGGGCGCGGCCGCGCCGCTCCCGATCGAGACCCAGATCGTCGCTACGGCGGCCGGGCTCTCCCTCCTCGGCCGGCTCGCCTTCGAGCACCATGACATCGTCGCCGCCTGCCGACGACCGCAGTCGGTCGCGGAACTGGCCGCCCGCCTGCGACTGCACCTCAACGTGGTCCGGGTGCTCGCCGAGGATCTGTGTGCCGCGGGGCACCTGGCGATCTACGTACCGCACGCCAGGATCGCCCAGGACATCTCCGTACTGCGAAGGGTTATCAATGGTCTCCGTGCCGTCCCCGACTCACGGGGCACACTCCGCGACAGCGGTTGAACAGCCGCCGTTGCCGGTCAAGCTGGTCATCGCCGGCGGCTTCGGGGTCGGCAAGACCACCACCGTGGGCTCGATCTCCGAGATTCGCCCCCTCACCACCGAAGCCGCGATCACCGAGGTCGCGGCAGGCGTGGACGACCTCACGCACACGCCGGACAAGACCACCACCACCGTGGCGATGGACTTCGGCTGCATCACCCTCGACCCGACCCTCAAGCTGTACCTGTTCGGGACACCGGGCCAGGACCGCTTCGGCTTCATGTGGGACGACATCGTCGACGGTGCCGTCGGCGCCCTGGTCATCGTCGACACCCGGCGTCTCGACGACTGCTACGCGGCCGTGGACTACTTCGAGCACAAGCGCATCCCCTTCGCGGTCGCGGTCAACGCCTTCGACGGAGAGGTCGCCCACGACCTGGACGAGGTGCGGTGGGCTCTGGACATCGCCGAACACGTCCCCCTGACCGTCTTCGACGCCCGCCGGACGGGCTCGGTCCGCGACGCCCTGCTCGTCGTGCTCGACGTCGCCCTGTCCCGGGCCGAGGCGATCACGACGGCCTGACTCCCTGACTCCCTTGCCCCGCGGCCCGAGCTGTGGCTGACTGGCAGCAGTGCGAGGGGGAGTGGACACATGGGCAACTGGGTCGTGATCGCGCAGTACGGCCACAGCGAGGCGTACAGGACCGACTTCGTCCGTCGGGGGATCGGGACGAGGGAACAGGCGTTGGAGGCACTGCGTGCCGCCGTCCACACGTATGTGCCGAGCAAGCACATCGTGGAGAAGCGGCGCCAGGTGTACCGCTTCGCCGACCAGGAGTCCTTTCTGGTCGTGATCAAGGGCAAGTTGACCGAGTGGGAGTGCACCCTGCGCGTCGCGGAGCTGGTCTCGGACTCGGCCGACCCGGCCGTCGCCGAGCGGGCGGGATGGGACGGCGGCGCTCCCGAGGCGGGGGACGGGCCGCAGGACCGGATCCCGTCCGGCCACTGACGGGCGGACGACACCCCGGACTCGCGCGTTCCACCGCCGAGTCGCGTCAACTCGGCTCTGTTCGGGCCGAGTTGTGGCAGGATCCGATGGCATGTCGCTGTCGGTGATGTCCGTGAAGTCGCTGCCCAGGTCGGTTCGCCGTCCCACTGGTGTGGTGTTCGTGCTCCTCGTGCTGGTCGTGCAGCTCCTCGTGGCCGTCCCCGGCGCGCATCGGGCGGATGCGGCACAAGGAGCGGCGACGGCCGGGACCGCGACGCCGGATCGTGCCCGATACGACGTGTCCCTGCGCGCCGACACCGACGGCAGCCACTGGAAGGGACGCCAGAAGGTGTCGTTCCGCAACGCCTCCCCCCGGCCGCTGCGTGAGGTGTACGTGCGTCTGTGGGGCAACGGCGAGGACGGATGCGGCAAGCCCGGCGCGCCGTCCCCCGTCAGCGTGTCCAAGGTCGAGGGCGGCAGGCCGGACCGGCTCACCGTACGGTGCACGGCGCTGCGCATCGCCCTGCCCAGGCCCCTCGCGCACGGCGAGCGGACGTCCGTCGCCTTCGACGTCTCCCTCACCGTGCCCGACCGCACCGACCGCTTCGGCCGCGACGGCGCCCATCGTTTCCTGGGCAACGCCCTGCCCGTGCTCGCCGTCCGCGACGCGCGTGGATGGCACCTCGACCCGTACGTGGCCGTCGGGGAGAGTTTCTACGCGCTGGCGAGCGACTTCCGAGTCCGCCTCGACCATCCGTCGGCCCTGAAGGTCCCCGCCACCGGTCGCACCCGGGCGCTGCCCGCCGGCCGGGGCCGTACCGTCACGCTGAGCGTCGCGCACCGCGTGCGGGACTTCGCCTGGGCTGCGGGACCGTTCCGCACGGCGACGCAGACCACCCCCGGGGGCGTGCGCGTGAGGTCGTACTGGGCGGCCGACACCTCGGCCGAGGGAGTACGCGTCAATCGCGCCGACGCCGTCGCCGCGATCGACCGCTTCGGCAGGGAGTTCGGCCGCTACCCGTACGGCGAGATCGACCTCGTGATGACCAGTCAATTCGGTGGCGGCATGGAGTACCCGGGCCTGGTCCTGGTCGGCACCACCGAGGAGGGCGGTGCCGTCGTCCACGAGGTGGCGCACCAGTGGTGGTACGGCATCGTCGGCAACGACGAGTACGCCTCACCGTGGCTGGACGAGAGCTTCGCGCAGTACGCCAACGCCCGCTTCTACGGGTGGGAGACCCGCGACTGCTGGTCGGAGGTGGACTGGCCGGACGACAGCACCGCACTGACCAACTCCATGGCCTACTGGTCCCGGCACCGCGGCGAGTACCACCTCGTCTACACGGCCGGGTCGTGCGCGCTGGCCGATCTCGAACGCACGCTCGGCGCCGGCCCCATGGCCCGAATGCTCAAGCGGTACGCCGCGGACCACTGGTACGGCGTCTCCACCACGGCCGCGTTCAAGAAGGCCGCACAGGCGTCGACGGACCAGGACCTCGGCCCGTTCTGGAGGTCCCACCGCATCCGGTGACGGCCCTTCCCGGGCTCCGCGCCGCGTACGGCAGGATACGCGTACGCACGAGGGAGGGGACCACCATGGGAATCGGGTACAAGACGTCCTGGCTGGCTGTGCCCGGCGGTGACAACGGGGAGGTCGCCGACGCGCTCGGATTGCACACGCGCGTGACGATGGACTGGGAGACGGGGACGGAAACCGCGTACCGGCGCGGCGTCTTCGTGGCCTCTCCCGTGGCCGGCTGGACACTGGCCCACAGCCGGGTCCACCTTCCGGCCGGGGTGGCGGACAACGGTCCGTCCCTCCTGGCCTGGCTCCGCTCACTCGGCTCGCGCCTGGGTGATGTCCAGTTCTTCCACACCGATCGCATCGGCGAGAGCCACGCCTGGGCGAGAGTTGAGGCCGGCCGGGTCGTCCGTGCCTATTGCTACGACGGCGACGTGTCCCTGCGCATCGGCGAGCCGACCGAGGTCGAACACCGGCTCGGCGTCGGAGTCAGGGGAACCGAGGAGGGGATGGCCTCCTGGGACGACGCGGCATGGGACGACTGGTACGCCGACATGCCGACCGAGAGACATGTGATGGCCATCGCCGGGGAGTGGGGGATCTGTCCTCTCGCCATCCCGGAGACGCCGTCGCCGGGCGACGGCATCCACGGCCTTCCTCCCGGAGTCCAGTGACCTCAAGTTCCTTGCAGAGCAACGGAGTTGACCCACCGGTCCGCCGAAGCGGAGCGTGCTGTGCGACTTCGGGACGCCCCCCATGGGTGAGGGAGAACATGCGCAGGATAGGCAGCAGTGGCGGAGGCTGTCCGTAGGGGGAGCGGGGGGGCGCGTCGCCTTGACACCCGAGCTTTCCGGAAGGTGCGGGTGTGGTGCTCAAGGGGCGGGTCAGGGAACGGGAAACGCTCGATCGGTTCGTCGGGGAGTTGGCTGTTCCTCTCGGGCGGCTGGACCCCCTCATGCCGCCCAAGATCCAGCAGTCCAACGTCACTACAAGTCGAAGACCGTCACCCGGACCACGCCCTGTCGTGGGCCCTGTCCCACGCCCGCTGAGATCACTGCTCCGCCGCGCGTGGCGAAAAGCCACTACCGTCCCCTGGCGCGTGGGCCCCAGGGGGCGGTCGCGACGGTCGCCGGGGAGGTGAGTCCGAGGGCCCGGTCGTCCTTGCCCTCGCGCATGTGGTCCAGCCAGCGTTCGTACCAGGAGAGGAAGTCCGGGGCGGAGGAGACGTTGGGCGGCCAGAAGCCGTCCGCGTTGCCGGTGAGCACACGGCCGGTGAGCGGGCCTGTCACGCCGATGAGGCACAGATCGGTGCAGCCCATCTCGATGATGTGCAGGAACAGGTCTCCTTGCGCCGCGTCCGGGTGGAGCGCGTGGTGGAAGCCCCGGGGGGCGCCGTCCGGCGGCTGCCGGTCCATGGTGTACAGCCTGCACTCCTCCAGCGGAAGCAGACCGTGGAAGGGCCCGGCGCCGACGCCCAGTTCGACGAGGAACTTCCGGTAGGCCCACGGCAGCGCGATGTGGTGTTCGGCCTCGAAGGCGTCGACCCGGGCCGAACCGATGCGCGGTCCCAGACGGAACGCGTGACGCTCGGCGCCCGCGGAGTGGCTGCGTTGCGGCTGGTACGGGATCTTCGCCAGCTTGGCGCGGATGCGCGCGGTACGGGAGTCCATCGGAGGATCTCTTCTGTCGCCGGCCGCCACTGTACCGGCTCCACCGGGCACGCCCGGGTCCGTCGGCCTGACGGACCCGGGCGTGCGCGCTACGCGCCGCTCACCTCATCTCACCGCACCTGCCTCGCGTACGGCGCGACGGTGATCCGGTCGATCAGCGGCGCGTAGCGGGAGCGGAGCAGGACACCGGGGAAGGTGTCCGAGGCGTAGGTGGTGCCGTCGAAGTTCGGGAGTTCCTCGGAGCGGAAGGTGATCGTGTTCTGTCCCTTCTTCAGCTGGACGGGGACGGTCAGTTCCCAGAAGTTGTTCTGGTGGAAGGTGTGCGGGAAGGTGACCCGCCGCGACGCGCCGCCGTTGACGGTGAGGTCGGCGTGGCGGGCCAGCGGGTCCGGGTTGTAGTGGGTGGCGGGGGACTGTTCGGGGTTGGAGTAGCGGATGCGCAGCGCGTGCGTGCCCGCCTCGTCCGCGGTGACGGTGAACGTGGCCGTGTTGCCGTTGCCCGGGGCGCCGCCGATCCCGGTGATCGCGGTGCCGTCGGTGGCCAGGGAGAGCGGGGTGAGGGCGGCCGAGCCGGACAGTTCGGCGCTCTTGCCCTCGTAGGTGCGGGCCGGGAGCGTGCCCTCCGTCGGAGTGACGGAGAGCCGGTCGACCATGGTGGTGTGCGAAGTCCCGGTCACCGTCACCTTGTTGACGCCACCGGAGAGCGAGACCGCGACGCTGTTGCCACCCTCGTCCAGGCTCAGGACGTCCTGGCCGTTGACGGAGACGCGGGCGCCGGAACCCTTCAGGGTGTCGACCCGGAGGGTGGCCTCACGGTCGGCGGGGGAGTAGACCCAGAACGTGGCGGTCCCCTTCTTCGGCAGGCGGGCGGCGCCCGATCCGGTGGCCGCCCGCCGGGGCGGGTCGTAGGCGGTGCGCGCGCCGCCGCCGAGCCAGGCCAGTTCGCCCTCGTACACCTGCGTACGGGCGGAGGCGTCGGGCAGGGACAGGGTCAGCCGGTCGACGATGGCGTCGCCCTTGGTGGTGCGGTTGCCGTCGAGGCTCTTCGCGGCCAGCGTCAGGGTGTGCCTGCCCTTGGTGAGCTTCACCGTGGTGTCGGTGTGGTCCCACACCACCCACTTGTAGCCGAGCGGCAGGTACAGCTCCCGCTCGCTGTCCGCCTTGCCGTCCACCCGCAGGAAGACATTGGTGGGGCCCTGCTCCTTGACCTTGTCGAAGGTGTTGAGGGAGTTGGCGAAGACGCTCAGGTCGTAGGTGCCGTCCTCGGGCACGTCCACGGTGAAGTCGAGCGTCATGTCCGACCCGGTGCGCAGACCGCCGACGTCGTAGCCGCCGGAGGTGTAGAACTTCGACACGTCGCGCGGTGAGCCCTCGGGGCCGTTCTTCGAGTAGCCGGACCCGCTGTGGGCGGCGTCCTCGGCCTCGTAGGAGTCCTGCCAGCGCACGGGCGCGGTCCGGGTGCCCTGCGCCTTCCCGGCAGGGCTGAGGACGATCTCGTACGCCGAGGACTCCTTCAGCCGGGGCAGCGTGCCGTCGCCGAAGTCGACGGAGACCGTGCCGTCGGCACCGACGTCCAGGTTTGTCTCCGTGAGCAGCTTGGGGCCGGAGCTGTCGCCGAGCTGTCCGCTCCACTCGATCTCGCGGACCCAGGCGTGGACGCTCTTGCCGAAGACCTTCCTGGGCACGTCGGCGAAGGTGATGTGCCCCTTGCCGGTGGAGCCGCCGAAGATCAGGCGGGCCTGCTTCTTCTTCTCGTCGAGTGTGCCGACGCCCTGCATGGTGTAGTTCTCGCCGGGGAATGGCGGGTTCACCTTCACCGTGTGGCCGGTCATCGAGGCGTACGAGTTCAGCAGCCACCACTGGCCGTTGCCCCGGTTCGACTGCACGGCGGAGTCGGAGAGGTTGCCGTCGATGTTCCAGTACGCGATGTCGGCGTCCACCTTGGACTCCTCGATCGCGGAGACCCACTGGATCATCTGGCCCGGGACCGAGGTGTGGTAGTTGAAGGCGTATTCGTTGATGTTGATCGGGAGTCGGGTGCCCTCGCGCGAGGTGCCCTTGAACAGGTCCTTCTCCCAGCCCCGGTACGTGGCCACGCTGTCGCGGACCGCCTCCGGGTGGCTCAGCTCGTGCCAGGTGACGACGTCGGGGAGCGTACCGGCGGCCAGCGAGTGGGACATGAAGCCCTTCACCTGGTCGTACAGGATGCTGGTGTTGGGGCCCGCGATCCGGGCGTCCGGCATCCTGCCCTTGATCAGCTTGTACGCGGAGTCCCAGGCGGCGAAGAAGGCGTCGGGGTCGTCGAGCCAGCTGACCTTGTCGTAGCTCCACTGGCCGGTGCCGAACATGTTGCCCTCGGGCTCGTTGAACGGCACGAAGACGATGTTGTCCTGGTACCGCTTCGGCAGGCGGAGCACCTGGTCGACCTGTTGGGCGATCTTCTGCTCGTAGAGCCTGAGCTTCTCGGCGGGGGTGTCGCCCGGCCATTCGTACGGGAAGCCACGGTGGATGTCGGTCATGTAGATGTACACGTCGCCGTCGGTGGAGTCAGCCAGCGGCTTCACCACCTCCAGCGCGTCGGCGCCCGGGTGCTGCGGGCCGTCCTGCGCCTTGGTGGAGACCGTGCGCAGACCCATGCCCTCGATGAGGTTGTTGGTGGGCACGTCCGGTCCGTAGACGCCGTAGAGGGTGCCGGAGGCGCCGCCGTGGAACGCGCCGGTGTCCGAGCCCAGGTCGACGGTGAGCTGACCCTCGCGGACCACGGTGACCGTCGCCCTGACCGCACGCCCGGCCGCGGTGCCCGCCACGGTGAACGTTCCCGGCCGGTCGTACTTCCCGGCCGGTACGGCGTCCCAGGTGACGGGCGTGTCACGGTCGTAGCCGTCGGAGAAGGCGGCGCGGACGGCTACGGGGAGGGAGGGGGCGGTCCCGGTCGTCGTCCGGACCTCGAAGGACGTCTTCGACAGCTCGCTCAAGGTCGGCACGTCCGCGACGGTACCGGCCACCTGCTCGGGGCTGAGCGCCGCGTGCCACACGGTGAAGTCGTCGATCGCGCCCTTGAGCAGCGGATCCGGCCAGAAGGATTTGCCGATGTAGCCCGCCGCGGTCGCCGAACCGTCCAGCAGTTCCCCGGCCTTGACGCTCGTCGCGGCGGAGGAGACCGCCACGCCGTCGAGGTAGGTGGTGACGCGTCCGGCGGCGGTGTCGAGGGTGACGGTGACCGTGCGCCAGGCGTCGGCGGGCAGCGCCGCGTATCCGGAGACCTGGGCCTCCGCGCCTCCTCCGCCGGTGGTCACGGCGGTGCGCAGCAGCCCGCCGTTGTTCGACGGGGTGGTGAAGAGGTACTTGGTGGTGTCGGTGCCCAGGTCGAAGATCCGCTGCCAGGACGACGTGTCGCCGCCCCACTTCACGCGCGCGGACACCGTCAGGTCGGTCGCGCCGCCGAGCACCGCGGGGGGCAGCCGGACGTACGCCCCGTCGGAGGTGGGCGCCCCGCCGGGCAGGGCGAGCGCCGTGCCGCCGCCCGTGCCCTCGACGGACTTGGCGGTGGACGCGTTGACCAGACTCGCCGTCAGGCCGTTGCCGGAGCTGTCCGTGATCTTCCCGGACGCGAGATCGTCCTCGTCGAAGGTGTAGTGGGCCGTGGGCTTGGGCGTGTCGGCCGCCTGGGCGGGCGCGGCCGGCGCGACCAGCGCGCCCGCGCCGAGGGCCAGGGCGACGGCGGCCGGGGCCCGGCGCCGGGCTGGTCTGTCAGCGGATGACATGGAGTGCGTCCTCAATCCTTTGCGTAACGGGTCCTGGCCGGTCCCGCACCGGCCCCGGCTGCTCGTCGTGGGCCGTGGCGGGTGCGGCGGGTTCGGGGAGGTGCGAGGCGAAGCGGTGCGATCGCCGGCGCTCCGCAGCCGGGGTCGGTCGGTCCGGGTGGCCGTGGTGGCGCCCGCGACAGCACGGGCTGTGGGGCACGGCGCCCGGATCGGCCGGAAGGATCACTTCATCGAACCGGTTCGCAGGAAGCTAGCACCGCGGAATTCTCACAGCAATACATCTGACGCGGCCGAATCGACGACGGCGTGTGGATCGATCGGATTGCTGTTCTGTGGCGGGAAACCCCGTTTCAGGTGTTGACAGCCGTCCGGCTTGTTCCTACCTTCACTTCACGCGAACCGGTTCGACGACCGGAAGTCGCCCTCTCCTCACCCGACTACGTACGCTGGTCGGACGCACCGCCTGGTCGGAGCGTCGAACCGGTTCGAGCAAGGAGTTTCTCCGTGAACATCGGTGAGATCGCCCGGCGGGCCGGTGTCTCGCGGAGCACCGTGTCCTACGCCCTGAGCGGCAAACGCCCCGTGTCCGACGACACCCGCCGGAAGATCCAGCAGGTCATCGACGAACTGGGCTACCGCCCCAATGCCAGTGCCCGGGCCCTGGCCAACGGACGGACCAGCACGATCGGGCTGGTCTTCCCGCCGGCCGGTAACCACTACACAGGCATGCAACTGGACTTCATCGGCAGTGTGGTGGAGGCGGCTGCCGCCTACGACTACGACGTGCTGCTGTCGCCCAGCGGCGTGGACAGCGACCGTTCCTTCCAGCGGCTGCTGGGGGAGCGGCGGGTCGACGGCGCGATCCTGATGGAGATCAGACTGGCGGACGACCGGGTCGATCACCTGGCCGAGCTGGACTTCCCGTCCGTGGCCATCGGCCGTACGGCCCGGCCGGAGGGCAGCTGGTGGGTGGGCCTGGACCACACCGCGCTGGCGGAGGCGTGCGTCCACCATCTGGCGGACCTCGGCCACCGCAGGGTCGCCTTCGTCAACCGGCCCGAACAGCTCCTGCGGGCCGGGTACGAGTCCGCGCACCGGGGGCTGGACGGCTTCACCAAGGCCGCCGCCGAACGCGGACTGACCGTGCGGTCGTACACCTGCGGGGACGACGCGGCTTCGGGGCAGGCGTGCCTGGAGCGGATCCTGCGTGACGACCCGGCGACCACCGGCCTCGTCACCCTGAACGAGGCGGCGCTCGGCGGTCTCTACCGAGGGCTGGCCCTCGCGGGCCGCCATGTGCCGCGCGACTTCTCCGTCACCGGGATCGTGGCCGGCCGGTGGGCGGAGACGGTGACCCCGCAGCTCACCGCCGCGGACGTGCCGGCGGCCGAGATGGGCCGGCTCGCCGTCGACCTCCTCGTCGAGCGGCTGGACAGCCCCGGGGCACCCGCCCGGCACCACCTCCTCGTCCCGCCGATCTCCCTGCGCGCCAGCACCGGCCCCGCCCTCGGCGCCTCCTGACCCGCCCGAAGCCTCAACACCCGGCCCCCGCACTCCCTGAGCGCCACACACCGAGACCACCGCCCTCCCGACCCCGACTCCACCCCACGGGCCCGCCGCCCCCCCCATCCGCCCGGCGGGACCGACCACGCCCCAGAGCCTCCGCGTCCCGGCGCGCCGGGCACCCGAACCCTCACCGACGCCCTCGGTGTGCCCGGCTCTCCCCCGTATCCCTCCCTCTCACGGCACACCTGTGCCAAAAACGAAGGAACCCGACATGCGCAGCACCTCCAGACAGCGCCGTCTGACCGCCGCGGCCCTCACGGCCCTGGCCGTGGCCGTCAGCGCCACCGCCTGCTCCTCCGGCTCGGGCAGCACCGGCGCCAAGGACGAGGACAGCGGCACCTACACCGTCTGGGACCCGTACCCGCAGTTCGCCAAGGGTTCGGCCTGGACGAAGCTGCTGGACAAGTGCGGCACCGACGCGGGCGTGAAGATCAAGCGGACCGGCTTCGACACCAGCGACCTGGCCAACAAGACGCTGCTGGCGGCCCAGCAGGGCAACTCCCCGGACGTCCTCATCGTCGACAACCCGGTCGTCTCGACCCTCGCCGAAGCGGGCGTGCTCACCACGACCGACGACACCAAGCTCGACACCTCCACGGTGGACCCGAACCTGCTCGCGGCCGGCCAGTCCGGCGGCAAGACCTACGGCACCCCGATCGGCGCCAACACCCTCGCCCTCTACTACAACAAGGGGGTGCTGAAGAAGGCCGGCGTGGACATCGCCTCGGTCAAGGACTGGAAGTCGCTGACGGCGGCGCTGGCCAAGGTCAAGAAGGCCGGCAAGAAGGGGATCACCTTCTCGGCGATCGGCACGGAGGAGGGCAGCTTCCAGTTCCTGCCCTGGTTCTGGGGCGCCGGCGCACAGCTCACCGCGCTCGACTCTCCGCAGAGCGTCTCCGCGCTGTCCCTGTGGAAGGGCTGGCTCGACAAGGGGTACGCCCCCAACTCGGTCCTCAACAACACCCAGACCACCAGCTGGCAGGAGTTCGCCACCGGTGACTACGCGTTCGGCGAGAACGGCACCTGGCAGCTCGCCAACGCCGAGAAGGCCGGTTTCGACTACGGGGTGATACCCGTCCCGGCCGCCGGGGGCGGCAACGCGGCCGCCCCGACCGGCGGCGAGTTCGTGACCGTCCCGGCCCAGAAGGACACCGGCCGCTACGCCACCACCCAGAAGCTGGTCACCTGCCTCACCAGCACCGAGAACCTGTACGACACCGACACCACCCTCTCCTACGTCGCTCCCACCGCCGAGGTCCAGGACAAGCAGGTGGCGGCCACCGCCGAGCTGAAGCCGTGGGTGGAGGCGGTCAAGGCGGCCAAGGGCCGTACCAGCGACGACCTGGGGACCAAGTACCCCAAGATCTCCGAGCAGTTGTGGAAGGCCGTCCAGTCCGCGCTCAGCGGCGCCGAGTCGCCGAAGGACGCGCTGACCAAGGCCCAGTCGGCCGTCAAGTAACCAGGGATGCGCGGTCCGTCGATGAACGACACGAAACACGTCCCGGGCCGCCGGTCCGAGCACGACCGGGGCGGGGCGGCCACCGCCGCCCCGCCCCGGGCCCCCGCGCGCGAACGGCGCCGTCCGGCCTCCCCACAGTGGACGGCCTGGGCCTTCCTCGCCCCGGTCACCCTCTACCTCGCCCTCTTCTACGCCTATCCGCTCTACCGCAACCTCGACCTGAGCCTGCGCGACTACACGGTCCGCTCCTTCGTCCAGGGCGACGCGCCGTTCACCGGCCTGGCGAACTACCAGAGGGTCTTCGACGACCCGACCTTCGTGCCCGCCCTGCTGCACACCGTCGTCTTCACCGTCGTGTGCCTGGTCTTCCAGTACGCCATCGGCCTGGCCCTCGCGGTCTTCTTCCACCAGCACTTCCGGCTCTCCACCACCCTGCGGGCCCTGTTCCTGGTGCCCTGGCTGCTGCCGCTGATCGTGTCCGCCTCCACCTGGTCGTGGATGTTCAACAGTGATTCCGGCATCGTCAACGCCGCCCTGCACGCGGTCGGCGTCGGCCCGGTGAACTGGCTGACCTCCCCCGACTGGTCGCTGACCTCGGTGATCATCGCGAACATCTGGATCGGCGTCCCCTTCAACCTGGTGGTGCTCTACAGCGGTCTGCAGTCCGTCCCCGGCTCGCTGTACGAGGCCGCTGCCCTCGACGGGGCCAACGCCTGGCAGCGCTTCTGGCGCATCACCTTCCCCCTGCTGCGCCCGGTCTCCGCCATCACCCTGCTGCTGGGCCTCGTCTACACCCTCAAGGTCTTCGACATCATCTGGATCATGACCAAGGGCGGCCCGGCGGACTCCTCCACCACCTTCGCCACCTGGTCCTACCAACTCGGCTTCGGCAACCTCCTGCCCGCCTTCGGCCCCGGCGCGGCCGTCGGCAACCTGCTCGTGGTCGCCGCCCTGGTGTTCGGCCTCGTCCACGTCCGAGTCCAGCGAAAGCAGGCGCTGTCATGAACCGAAGTGCCTCCCGCTCCTGGTGGAAGACGGCCCTCGGCCTGCTGCTGACCGGGGTCATGCTGTTCCCGGTGTACTGGATGGTCAACGTCTCCCTCACCCGCGACCAGGACATGCGCAAGAGCCCACCGGACCTGTTCCCGGCCCACGGCACCCTGTCCGGCTACCGCACCGTGCTCGCCGAGCAACTGCCCTACCTCGGCACCAGCCTCGTCGTCGCCCTCGGCACCGTCGTGCTGACCGTGGCCCTGGCCGCGCCCGCCGGCTACGCCCTGGCCAAACTGCGCCCCCGCGGCGGCGGCCTGCTGAGCTTCGTCCTGCTGGCCGCCCAGATGATCCCCGGCATCATCATGGCGATGGGCTTCTACGCCATCTACCTCCAGCTCGGCCTGCTCCAGTCCGTCCCCGGCCTGATCGTCGCCGACTCCACCCTGGCCGTCCCCTTCGCGGTGCTCATCTTCACCGCGTTCATGTCCGGCATCCCCGGCGAACTGCTCCAGGCCGCGCAGATGGACGGAGCCAGGCCCCTGCGCGCCTTCTGGTCGATCGTCCTGCCGATGAGCCGCAACGCCGTCGTCACGGTCTCGCTGTTCGCCTTCCTGTGGTCCTGGTCCGACTTCGTCTTCGCCAACACCCTCGTCAACGGCGGCACCCACGAACCCATCACCCTCGGCATCTACCACTACATCGGCAACAACAACCAGGAGTGGAACGCCATCATGGCCACCGCCGTCGTGGCGTCACTGCCCGCCGCGGTCATCCTCGTCCTGGCCCAGCGCTATGTGGCGGCCGGTGTCACCACCGGCGCCGTCAAGGACTGAGCCCCCCGACCCGCCCCGACGACCGGCGCTCTTCCGCGTCGGCCGACGGCATCCCCTGCCCCAGAAACGAGTCACGCCACATGACCGCCGTCCGATCCGGCCCCGCCTTCTCCGTCCACGACATCCCCTTCAGCGCGTACGGATCCTGGTTCGACATCTCCCCCGTCGTGGCGGAGAAGACCTACGCCGAGGACCTCCACCTCGTCTCGCACCAGAACGGCATGCACGGCGTCCTGCGCCTGGTCCCCCTGGACCCGGCGAGCGGCGAGCGGGCCGGAACCCGCGTCGAGGCGACCCCGGGCCTGCTCACCTGGACGGCCGGCGCCGCACGCGTCGAACTCGCCTACGAGACACCGGACACCGTACGGCTGCGGGGCAGCGGCCTGGGCCTCGGCGTTCTCGCCGCCGCACGGACCCTGACCCCGTTCAGCGGCACGTACTTCTTCCACGACCCGGCGGCGGACGCACACGTGTTCACCTCGTACGAGACCGGCCGCCGCTACCGCGTCACCCTCCTGTCCGGCGCCCTCGCCGACCCGGCCGGGGCCCAGGCCCTGGGCGGCGCCGACCGCGGTGTCACCGTGACCGCCCCGGCGGACGGCACCTGGGAGATCGCGATCGAGGAACTCGACGCCGCCCGCCCGCCTTACGCCCCCTCGGCGCCCTTCGCTGCCGTGGTGGCCTCCGCACGGGCCGCCTTCGCGGACTTCGTCGACGCGGTGGCCCCCTGGCGTTCGGACGCCACTCCGGCCGCCGAACTCGCCGCGTACGTCGTCTGGTCGGCGACTGTGGCCGCGAAGGGCCTGGTCACCCGGCCGGGCGTGCTGATGTCCAAGCACTGGATGGACAAGGTCTGGAGCTGGGACCACTGCTTCAACGCCCTGGCCCTGGCCGAGGGTTCGCCGGAGCTGGCCCGTCACCAGTTCCACCTCCCCTTCGACCACCAGGACGAGAGCGGCGCCCTTCCCGACTCGGTCACCCACTCCGAGGTCCTCTACAACTTCGTCAAGCCGCCCATCCACGGCTGGGCCTTCGGCCATCTGCGCCGCACCCTGCCGACCCCTCCGGACCGCACCGAACTGACGGAGGTGTACGAGCGCCTGGAGCGCTGGACCGGCTTCTGGCTCACCGCCCGGCGCGCCCCCGGCGCCGACCTGCCGTACTACCAGCACGGCAACGACAGCGGCTGGGACAACGCCACCACCTTCGACCCCGAGCGGGTGGTCGTCACCGCCGACCTCGCCGCCTTCCTCGCCCTCCAGCTTCATGAACTCGCCTCACTGGCAAGGGAATTGGGCAAGGCGGACGAGGCCGTACGGTGGACGCTGACGGCCGAGGAGATCCAGACGGCCCTGCTCGACCAGCTCTGGACCGGAGACAGGTTCGTCGCCCGCTCGGCCGGCACCGGGGACACGTGGACAAGCGCCAGCCTCCTGGACCTGATGCCCATCGCGCTCGGCGAGCATCTGCCCGCCGAGGTCGCCGGCACCCTCGCCGACCACATCAAGGCCCACCTCACCCCGTACGGCCTCGCCACCGAACTGCCCACCTCACCGCACTACCTCTCCGACGGCTACTGGCGCGGCCCGATCTGGGCCCCCGCCACCGTCCTCGTCGAGGACGGCCTGCGCCGCTCCGGCCACCAGCGGCTCGCGGACGACATCAGCGCCCGCTTCCGCGCCCTGTGCGAGACCCACGGGTTCGCCGAGAACTTCGACGCCCTCACCGGCACCGGCCTGCGCGACCGCGCCTACACCTGGACCGCGAGCAGCTACCTCCTCCTCGCCCGCGCCCACCACCTGCGCGAGGAGGCCGGGACCGGCGACCCCGTCGTCTGACCCGCGAGGAAGAAGCCACCCACACGTTTGGCACGGGGGCCGGCGCAGCACCGACAAGCCCCATCCCTGAAGGAACGTCTGCGCATGCGAAGACTCGGGCAGAGACGCTCGGCCTCCAGACGCCTTCTCCACGGCATCAGGACGGTGCTCCTGCTGACGGTGATGGCCGGTCTCACCACCGCGATCGCGGTACCGGCCGCCGCCACCCCCGCCCTCACCGTCGACCTGGGCACCTCCACCGGGGCCTTCCACGGAGGCGCCTCCGGGGTGCTGTACGGCCTGTACGGGCCGGACGTGCCGACCGGCAACCTCATCGAGGGAGGGGGTGCGGACCACCAACACCGCGTACCAGGACGGCCGGCAGCACCCGGGTTCGGACTCTCTGGAGATCGCCAAGCCGTTCGTCGACAGCGGCGGCGAGGACATCTCCATCTCCATGACGGACGTGTACCGCAGAGGAGAGCGCGACACTCCTGGAGATCACCTGCTGCTTCGCCGGTTCACCAGGACAGTCCTGGCGGCGATCGGCGGGTCGCCTCATCGGGGTTGATTTTGCGCCCATCGTGACGTGTACCTGTCCAAATTGCGGATGGGCTGGCACTCTGCGTTGCGCGCATTCGTCCTCGTCCCCCACAGCACAAGGAGTACGCGTGAGAGACATACGCCGCTCGTCCCGCTCCCCCCGCAGATCCCGCCCCGTCGCCGCCGCCCTGCTTCTCGCCGCCGCGATGATCGGCACCGGTGTGTCCGCCTCGCCTGCCGGCGCGGCCACGGCCGCCGCGGACCCCGCCTCGTTCTGGACCGCCGAACGGATGCGTCAGGCCGCCCCGTTGGAGCTGCCGGCCGTGGACCGGGGCCGGACGAAGGCTCCTTCCCTCGCCAAAGGCCCGGAGAGCACCGTCGCTCCGACGCTCCCGGGCACGACGAGCGAGACCGGGGCGCTGGCCTTCCCCAACGGGGGCGGCGCCTGGACCGGTGGCGGGGCTGTGGTCTCCACGGCCGGACGGGTGTTCTTCTCCTACCAGGGACGCACGGCCTCGTGCTCCGGCAACGCCGTCACCAGCGCCAACAAGAGCACCGTCATCACCGCCGGCCACTGCGTGAAGCTGGAGGGCGCCTGGCACACCAACTGGGTCTTCGTGCCCGGCTACCACGACGGGCAGGCCCCGTACGGCAGATGGAGCGCGACGAAGACGCTGTCCACGCCGCAGTGGACCGCGAGCGAGGACATCAACTACGACATCGGCGCGGCCGTCGTCGCCCCGCTGGACGGGAAGCTGCTGACGGATGTCGTCGGCGGGCAGGGGCTGGCCTTCAACACCGGGTACAACCGGGCGATGTACGCCTTCGGGTTCCCCGCCGCCGCCCCGTACGACGGGGAGAAGTTCGTCTACTGCAGTGGAAACACCAACCGTGACTTCCTGCTCTCCAACGACCACGGCATGAACTGCAACATGACCGGCGGCTCCAGTGGCGGCCCCTGGTTCACCCAGTTCGACGAGGCCACGGGCACCGGCCTGCAGTCCTCGGTGAACAGTTTCAAGTACAACTTCCTGCCCAACCGGATGTACGGGCCGTACTTCGGCACCGACGCGCAGAACCTGTACCAGACCGCGCAGTCCTCCTGAGGCGCGAACGACGGCCGCTGCCGGCCTCCGGCTGTCCGGAAGCCGGCAGCGGGCTCACATATGGACGACGGGTGCCGCGTCGGGGTCCTGCTCGGGGGGACACCACGACGGTAGAACAGGGCGCTGACCACCACTGGACCACCTGCGCAGCGACGACCAGGTCACCACCGCCCGCCTGCGCGACACCTGGACGGACCTGGTGTGAGGGGTGATCGACGCCGACGCCCACTGAGCGGCGACGGACGCGTCAGCGCACGCCGGCCGTGTCGAGCAGGGTGATCACGATCGGTGCGACCACCCCGGTCAGATCGTCGGCCTGAATCCCCGCGCGGGCGCTGGCACCGTCGAAGACCAGACTGAGCTGCCGGGCCAGCAGGCCGGGATCGCCGGCGCCGCCCCGCGCGGCCTCGCCGCGGAAGAACGCGGTAAGGTCCGCCTTGACCCGACGGGCCACCCGGCTCGCGGGATGGCTCTGGTCCTTGAGCTCGATCTGCACGGCCAGATACCGGCACCCCCGGAACTCGGGCGCCCGCGCCTGTGATTCCACCTGCTCGAAGACGTGCAGGATCCGCTGCCGGGGGGAACGGCCGTCGTCCGCCGCGGGCAGGAGCGTCGCCACATAGGTGGAAGCGCGCTCCTTCAGGCTCGCCGCCAGAAGTTCGTCCTTGCTCTCGAACAGCTGGTACATGGAGCGCTTCGACACCCCCGCCGCCTTGCACAGCGCCTCCACGCCGACGCCGACACCGTCTCGGTAGGTGAGCGTGGCCGCCGCCTCCAGCAGACGCTCCCTCGGGCTCGGTTTCACTTCGGTGGTCATGCCGCGAGGTTAACCCGAAGCGGACACAATGGAAACCGATCGGTTTCCAGGGGGTCGCCGCACTGTGCCCCGGAAGCACTACGGCACCGGGGACTTCCCCCGAGTTCGGGCCATGTGGGCCGCGCACGAGGTGCGCGACCGCGCGCCCCCTCCTCGGGATCGACGTCGTCGACGTATCCGAGATGAGGGCGTCAAGCGGCTGCGGCACCCCGAGGTGGGCTGCCTGGAGCTGTCGTACCACTCCCTGGACCCGCCCCTGTCCCGCGGTGCGGCGAACGACCCGACCATCTACACCGCCCCGCCGGGAACCCCTGCCGGGGACCGGCTCAGACTCCTCGCCAGCCGGGCGGCGACACACCCACCGGCCACGGAAACCACCCGGGACGGGAAGCACCGAGACCGGATCGCCGACTCAGCGGGCATTCCCCGCGCCGTAGGGGGCGTACAGGTCCAGCAGCCGGGTGCGTGCGGCCTGGAGGCGGTGGGCCAGCACCTCACCGACCCACAGGCTGACGGCGCGGCCCATGGCCGGGTCCTCCTGGCACATCGTACGGACGACCGTGGCGTCGAACTCGTACGCCCGTACCGGCGTCGTCGCCTCGGCGCCCAGATGCCAGATGTGCGGGGTGAACAGCCAGGACCAGCCGACGAGGTCGTTGTGCCGGAGCGACTCGATGACGGCCGGCCGACGGCCCGGCACCCGCATGTCGAGTTCGACCGTGCCCGTGCGGACGATCCAGAAGCGGTCGGCACGGCTTCCCTCCTCGAACAGCCGCTCCCCCTGGGGGAAGGCCACCTCACGGGCGACGCGCATCAGCCGCTGCCGGTGTTCGGCGGGCAGCGCGCGCAGCATGCTGGGCGTGGGTGTGGTGATCATGGCGTGCCTCCAGCCGGTCTACCGGAACTGCCGTGTCCAGCCTGTGCCCCGCGGCTCCCGGTTCGCCATGGGCCGTCCGGTCCCTCACCCGGGCCGGTCGGTACACCGGAGGAGCCGTCCGGCACCGTGTCGCGGATCCGGCCCGCTGTTCCACGAAGGCATGGGACGCCCGGCCCGACCGAGGGGGACGACCGCCGTGCGCACTTCACCACCGCCCGGCCGCGCCCGCCGACTGAATCACGCGCCCCGGCCCACCGATCACGCCCGCCCGCCTACCGATCGCCGCTCCACCGCCGATACGCGGCCACCGCCGTAGGCAGTGTCGGGAAGATGTGCTCGGTGCCGACCGAGTCGAGGAGGCCGTACGCCTTCAGCTCGAACAGCAGGTCCTGCTTGACGCGGGCGAGGGCGAACACGATGCCGCGGCGGGCGAGCCCGCGGCGCAGTTCTTCCACGGCGTCCAGCGCGGTGATGTCGACCTCCACGTTCGCCTCGGTGTTGAGGACGAACCAGTGGACGTCACCGGTCTGTTCGTCGACGGCGGCCAGCGCGCGGCGCAGGAAGTCCTCGGCGTTGGCGAAGAACAGTGGTGAGTCGTAGCGGTACACGAGCAGACCGGGGATCGTACGGGCCGTCGGATAGTCGTCCACGTCGTGCATGCCCGCCAGCCCCGGCACCAGCCCCTGGACGGCGTCGTGCGGCCGGGCCACCCGCGTCAGCAGCTCCGCAACCGACAGGCCCACCGCGACCAGCACGCCGTACAGGATGTCCAGGACGAGCACACCGGCCAGACAGCCCAGGGCGAGCAGCAGTTCCCGGCGGCGGAACGAGGCCAGCCGGCGGAAGCCGGCGAGGTCGACCATGCGGACGGCGGCGTAGAGGACGAGCGCGCCGAGCACCGCGGAGGGCGTACGGGTGAGCAGCGGACTGAGCAGGAGCAGGACCGCGAGGACCGCGGCACCCGCGACCAGGGAGTACGCCTGACTGCGGGCGCCCGCCGAGGAGGCCAGCGCGGTCCGGCTGGCGCTGCTGCTCACCGGGAAACCGTGCACCGCGCCCGCGCCGAGGTTGACCGCGCCGAGGGCGAGGAACTCCTGGTTGGCGTCGAGGGCGGGGCCTTCGCCTCGCGGGCCGTCGAACGCCCGGGCGGTCAGAATGCAGTCGGTGTAGGCGACCAGCAGGACGCCCAGCGCGGGCAGGACCAGGGCGGGCAGTTCGCCCAGGTCCGGTGTGGCGAGGCTCGGCAGTCCCGAGGGCACCTCGCCGATCACCGCGAGGCCGTACCGGCCGTCGAGGTTCAGGACCACCACGGCCGCCGTACCGAGGACGACGGCCAGCAACGGGCCGGGCACCGCGCGAAAGCGCGCCACCGAGAACAGGAGCACGAGCACGGCCGCCGAGAACAGAACCGCGGGCACGTCGGCCTCGCCCAGGTGGGCGAAGAAGGACCACAGCTGGGCGAAGAACGCCGAGCCGGTCGTGTCCACTCCGGTGAGCTTCGGCAGCTGGTCCACCGTCATGATCAGGGCCACCCCCGCCAGATAGCCGATGAGCACCGGACGGGAGAGCAGGTCCGCGAGGAACCCCAGGCGCACCGCCCGCGCCAGCAGACACAGCAGTCCGACCGTCATCGCGAGGGTGGCGGCCAGCACGGCGTAGCGCCCGGGGTCGCCGGCGGCGAGCGGGGCGACCACGGTGGCCGTCATCAGGGCGGTCGTGGACTCGGGGCCGATCGACAGCAGCCGCGAAGAACCGAACAGCGCGTACAGCGCCAGGGCGGGCAGGACCGCCCACAGTCCCGCGACCGGTGGCAGCCCTGCCACCCCGGCGTAGGCCATGACCTGCGGGACGAGGTACGCCGCCACGGTCGCCCCGGCGATCAGATCACCCTTGAGCCAGGCCCGCCGGTAGCCGAGGAGGGCGACGAGGCCGGGAGCCAGGTCGCGCCACACCGGACCACCCCGCCGGTCTCCGCCGAGTTTCATGCCGTGCCCTTCCCTGTTGCCCACAGGATCCACCGACGGCCGTCCGGCGGCGGGACAATCGTGTCCCGGCGCGGCCAGTCGCCCCAAGAACCGTGCTGACAGGGCCGTTCAGCCCGACGAGCGCAGACCTTCGGCATCCCACGCCCTGACGGCGGACGCGACAGGAGTGAGGGCATCACACCACGTCCGGAGCCTGACCGTAGGGGACATCGCCACGGCCTGCACGCGCACCCGCACCGGAGGCCGGGCGCCGTCACCTGCCGTCGGCCCGACGCAGTCCGTCTTTCGCTCCTGGACGGGCGACCCCTGGGCCGACGGGCTGTTCATGCTCGGTCCGCTCGGTCCGCTCGGTCCGCTCGGTCTGTTCGGCCTGCTCGGTCTCTTCAGGGGCGGGAGCGACGAGCAGGCCCGCCGGCCCCACCCGGACGTCGGACAGGGCCGATCGGCCCTCCGAAGGGACCTGAGGCCCCTGCCCAGGGACCGGCGGAGGGAAGAAGCTCGAATCGGGACCCCGGCGCCCCAGTTCGAACCTGTCGATCAGTACCCCGACCTCACAAGGTGGAGATCATGAACCGTACCGTCACCGTCGGTCTCGACGGATCCCGTGAGAGCCGCTCGGCAGCCGAGTGGGCGGCCCGCGAGGCGCAGCTGCTCGGTGTGCCGCTGAAGCTGCTCCACGTCCTCGAGCCCGTCCCGGTCCCCGTGGCGCAGGCACCGCTGCTCGGCACCCAGACCCAGCAGCACTGGACCGAGCGTGTCCCCCGCGAGGCGGCCGAGGGGGTGCGCCTGCGCCACCCGGGGTTGGAGGTCGTCATCGAGCACGCCTCCGGCCGGCCCTCCGAGGTGTTGCTGGACGGGGCCAAGGACGCCGAACTGCTGGTCCTGGGCTCCCGCGGACTGAGCGGCATCGGCGGCTTCATGGTCGGCTCGGTCGGACTGACGGTCGTGGCCCACGCCGAACGGCCGGTCGTCCTGGTCCGCGCCGCGGAACTGGCCTCGGACGAGCACGAGATGGACCCTGTCGGCATCCCGTCCGCGGCGGCACCCTTCCGGCCCGTCGTCCTGGGCCTCGACACCGACAGCCCCGACGAGGAACTGATCGAGTTCGCGTTCGCGGCGGCATCCCGCCGCAGCACCTCCCTGCGCGTGGTCCACGGCTGGAACCCGCCCCCGTACTACGCCTACGGCCTCGCCGCCGACCTCGAACTGCACCGCGCCCTCGCCCGGCAGGAGAGCACCGCGCTGACCGAGACCCTGCGCCCGTGGCGGGAGAAGCACCCGGACATCGAGGTCAGCGAGGAGTGCCCGTACGGCAGCCCCGGCAACCACCTCGCCGATGCCTCCCGCGAGGCTTCCCTGGTCGTGGTGGGCCGCCGGATCCGCCGGAGCCCCTTCGGCTCCCACATCGGCCCCGTCACCCACGCGGTCCTGCACCACAGCTCCGCCCCCGTCGCCGTCGTCCCGCACCACTGACGCCGCGATCGGAGGAGGAGATCCCATGAAGGCAGCGGCCGTCCGAGCCTTCGGCGAGCCCCGGATCTTCGGGCAACGCCCCGATCCCCGGGTCGTCCGTGAGACCCGCCCGCCGGCCTCGGTCAAGGACTCCATCGACGAGGTGCTGCGCGGTCAGGTCAGGGCCAGGATCGTGTTCGACCTCGACGCGGGACGGTGAGCGAAATGACGAAGGACCTGCCGATCGTCGTCGGCGTGGACGGTTCCGAACCGAGCCTGCGGGCCGTGGACTGGGCCGCCGACGAGGCCGCCCTGCGCGGTGCGCCACTGCGGCTGGTGCTCGCCTCGCTGTGGGAGCGGTACGAGTCCGACGCGCTTGCCGACGACCCGGGCACGCCGTCCGAGGGGATGCGGATCGAGGAGATCGCGGAGACCGCGGCCCTGCGCGCGCGTCTCCGCCGCCCGGAGGTGCAGATCAGCACCGAGGTGGTGCCGGAGGAGCCCGAGTACACCCTGCTCCGAAAGAGCCGTACCGCCGCCCTGCTGGTGACGGGTACCCGGGGCCGCAGCAGCCTCACCGAGGCGCTCGTGGGCTCGGTGAGCCTGACGGTGGCCGCTCACGCGCACTGCCCGATGGTCGTCGTACGCGGCAGCCACGACAACCGTGCCCTGCCCGCCACGCACGGCCGGATCGTCGTCGGCGTCGGCGAGCGGCCGACGTCCTCGGCGGCCGTGCGCTTCGCCTTCGACGAGGCGCGGCGACGCGGCGCCGCGGTCGAGGCGGTACGAGCATGGCGGTACCCCGCGCACGCGACCACCGACCATCCCCTGCTGGCCGGGGAGCCCGCCCGTCTGTACGAGGAGCGGGCCGCGCAAGGTCTTGAGGCGGCTCTCCAGGACGCCCCCGACGACGTGCGGCTGCGGCGCCGTACCGTCGAGGGCCACGCCCGGACCGTGCTCTCGGGGGCCTCCCGGGACGCCGACCTCCTGATCGTGGGGGCCAGGCGCCGTCCGCGGCATTTCGGGCTCCAGCTCGGCCGGGTGACGCATGGAGTGCTGCACCACTCCGCCTGCCCGGTCGTGATCGTGCCCGAGCCGGCGTGAGCGCGGTGACCGGTGCCTCAGAGACCCGCCGCGTGATCCGGGACGTAGGTCCGCAGATCACGCGGCGGACGCTCGTAGCCGGTCGACGCCGGCCGCTCGGGCAGCTCCAGCACCGGCGGCGGCACCTCGTGGTACGGCACGGACGCCAGCAGATGGGCGATCATGTTCAGCCGGGCCCGGCGCTTGTCGTCGCTCTCCACGACGTACCACGGCGCCTCGGTGATGTCGGTGTGCACCATCATCTCGTCCTTGGCGCGGGAGTACGCCTCCCAGTGCGTGAGCGACTCCAGGTCCATCGGCGACAGCTTCCAGCGCCGCAGCGGGTCCTCCAGACGGCGCCGGAAGCGCTCCTGCTGCTCGGAGTCGCTCACCGAGAACCAGTATTTGCGCAGCAGGATGCCGTCCTCCACCAACATGCGCTCGAAAATGGGGCATTGACGGAGGAAAAGTTGGTATTCCTCCTTGGTGCAAAAGCCCATGACGTGCTCGACACCGGCCCGGTTGTACCAGGACCGGTCGAACAGCACGATCTCCCCGGCGGCCGGCAGCTGCTCGACGTACCGCTGGAAGTACCACTGGGTGCGTTCGCGCTCCGTCGGCTTGGGGAGCGCCGCGATCCGGGCGACACGGGGGTTGAGGTGCTCGGCGACCCGCTTGATCGTGCCGCCCTTGCCCGCCGCGTCCCGCCCCTCGAAGATCACGACCAGCCGGGCCTCCTCGGCCCGCACCCATTCCTGGAGTTTCACCAACTCCGTCTGCAGTCGCAGCAGTTCCTTCTCGTACGCCGCGCGCGACACCTTCGTCGCCTTCTTGCCGGCCATGCCGTCCTCCACCGCCCGACGACCCCCGTCGATGAGTTCCGGAGTCACCCATGACCCAGGTCGAACACCAGAACGTCACCGTACTTTCCGACGACGAGCTGCGCACCCTGGACGCGCACTGGCGGGCCGCCAACTACCTCGCGGCCGGGCAGATCTACCTGATGGCGAATGCGCTCCTGACCGAGCCGCTGCTCCCCGAACACATCAAGCCGCGGCTGCTCGGTCACTGGGGCACCTCCCCGGGGCTGAACCTCGTCCACACCCATCTCAACCGGGTGATCAAGGCCCGCCACCTCGACGCACTGTGCGTCTGGGGACCCGGTCACGGCGGGCCGTCCGTCCTGGCCGGCTCCTGGCTGGACGGCAGCTACGGCGAGACCTACCCGGACGTCACACGTGACGCGCCCGGCATGGCACGACTCTTCCGGCAGTTCTCCTTCCCCGGCGGTGTACCGAGCCATGTGGCGCCCGAGGTCCGGGCTCGATCCACGAGGGCGGTGAACTCGGCTACTCCCTCGCCCACGCCTACGGCGCCGCCTTCGACAACCCCGATCTGTTGGTGGCCTGTGTCATCGGCGACGGCGAGGCGGAGACCGGACCCCTGGCCGCCTCCTGGCACTCCCACACGTTCCTCGACCCGGTCCACGACGGTGCCGTCCTGCCGATCCTCCACCTCAACGGCTACAAGATCGCCAACCCGACGGTGCTCTCGCGCCTCCCGCAGGCCGAACTCGACGCCCTGCTCCGCGGCTACGGCCACACCCCCCTCCACGTCACGGGCGACGACCCGGCCACCGTCCACCGCGCCCTGGCCCACGCCTTCGACGAGGCCCTGCCGGGCCTGACCGAACGGGAGCGGGAGATCCTGGCCCTCATCGGTGAGGGCCTGACCAACCGACAGATCGGCGGGCGGCTCTTCCTCGCCGAGAAGACGGTGAAGAACCACATCTCCCGCCTGCTCGCCAAGCTCGGAGTGGATCGTCGCGTCCAGGCCGCCGTCATCGCCACCCAGGCCCAGGACCGGCAGCGGCAGGACGGACAGTAGGCCAGGACACCCACCCACCCACCCACTCACGGGCCGGGCGCGACCGGATCCAGTACCGTCCCCCTGACGGGCCGTTACCGTGGCGCACGGCAACGGTGGAACGGGCGGCTGCCGCAGGTGCGGCTGGACGAGTTGCTGGGGGAGTTGCAGGCCCGGCTGGACGCCGCGCGGGGGACGCGTGACCGGGTGCACAGTCTGCTGGAGGCGGTGCTCTCGGTCGGTCGGGAGCTGGAGCAGGAGCAGGAGTTGCGGAGCATCATGGAGGCCGCCGCGGTGCTGGTGGACGCGGAGTACGCGGCCCTGGGGGTGATCGGACCGGACGGGAAGCGGTTGTCGGCGTTCCACACGGTCGGCGTGAGCGAGGAGCGGATCGCGCGGATCGGCCCGTACCCGGAGGGCCACGGGATCCTGGGGGAGCTGATCCGGCATCCGGAGCCGCTGCGGTTGGCGCGGCTGTCGGAGCATCCGGCGTCGTACGGCTTTCCGCCGAACCATCCGCCGATGAGTTCGTTCCTGGGGGTGCCGATCCGGGTGCGTGAGCAGGTGTTCGGCAACCTCTACTCCACGTCGTCCTGGCCCGGAAGCCCGGACGACGCACCCTCGAAGACGGACAGGTCGAGTTCGCCGTCCCCGGTGAAGTCGGCGATCTCCATGCCGGTCACGGAGCCGTCGTCGTTCTTCCTGACGAACACGAGGTCCAGGATCCTGATGAGGCCGCGGTCCACGAGATCGACCAGGAGGGGAAGACCCTCCCCCGTCATGCGGCTGCCGGGGAACTCGACGACCAGGTAGTCGATCGGGCCCCTTCTTCTTCGCGTGCGTCGCTCATGGTGTCATCCCTGGTGCCGACGGCTGCCCCCTGAGACGTCCCCCACGGACCCATGGCCTCACCGGGCCATGACACCCGCACACCGGCCGCCGTTCACCCGCTTGGTGCCCCCGGGTCGCGCACTGCCCGCCGCGCGAATCTGCTGGTCACCATGAGTGACACTGGTGGTGAGGAGCTCTCCGCCCGGGAGCGCGGCGAACTGGATCAGCTCCGGCACCGGGTGAGCGCCCTGGAGGGCACTCGGTCCGGGCGGCATCACCCGTTCCGGTCGGTCGGCGCGTTCCTGCTGATCCTGCTGGCCGCGATCCTCTCCCTGCTGTCCGTCGTCGCGGTGTGGGCGAACAGCATTGTGCAGGACACCGACCGCTACGTCGCCACCGTCGGCCCGCTGGCCGAGGATCCCGATGTGCAGCGGGCCGTCACCAACCGGGTCACCGACGCCGTGCTGGAACGCGTCGACGTGGACGCGCTGGTGGCTCAGCTGACGGACGCTGCCTCGCAGCAAGGAGTGCCGCCGAAGGCCGCCGACCTGCTGAAGAACCTGGACGGCCCGATCGAGAGCGGCCTGAGGCAGCTGGTCAGCAGCACGGTCGAGCGGGTGGTCGGCAGCAGCGCCTTCGAGAAGGTCTGGGTGGAGGCCAACCGCAGGGCGCACGCGGCGGTGGACGAGGCCCTGACCGGTGAGTCCGATGGTGCCGTCGTGCTGAAGGACAACCAGGTCGTCGTCGACGTCGGCCCCATCGTCCAGCGCGTCAAGGAGCAGCTCGTCGACGCCGGGTTCTCGCCCGCCGCGAAGATCCCGGACGTGAAGACGGACTTCGTGGTGTTCGCCTCGAAGGACATCGGCGAGATCAAGACCTACGTCCGCGTACTGGAGATCCTCGGCGGCTGGCTGCCCGTCATCGCACTCCTCGTCGCGATCGCCGGCGTGTACGTGGCGTTCAACCGCCGGCACGCCGTGATCGGCGCGGGCCTCGCGGTCTTCCTCGCCATGCTGTTCCTCGGCATCTCCCTCACCGTCTTCCGTGACATCTACCTCGACCGACTGCCCCCGGGAACCTCGCAGGCGGCGGCGGGATCCGTGTACGACGCCGTGGTCAAGTTCCTGCGGGCCGGGGCGCGGGCCCTCGGCGCGACGGCCCTCTTCGTGGCCGCCGCGGCCTTCCTCGCCGGACCGTCCCGGCCCGCCGTGCTCACGCGCACCGGCTGCCGCAGGAGCATCGGCGCGCTGCGCGACGTGGCCACCTCGGCCGGGTTCCGTACGGGGCCGGTCGGCCGGTTCGTCCACCGGTTCAAGCACTGGATCGGCATCGCCATCCTGCTGATCGCGGCCGTGGTCCTGTTCACCTGGACCTATCCGACCACGGCGGTCGTGGTGTGGACCGCGGTGATCACACTGGCGGGCTTCGCGATCCGTGAGTTCCTCGACGATCCCTCCGCACCCCCGAGCCGCCCCCCTACGCGAGCTTGACGGTGAACCAGGTGGTCTTGCCGTCGTCCGCGGGGCGCACCACCCAGCTGTCGGACAGCGCGCGGACCAGATGCGGCATCCCGGGCGCGAGGGGCGGCCGTCGTCAGCCACCCGTGTCCGCGCCCACGTCGAGGCCGGCGTCGACGGCCGTCAGGCGGATGCCGGTGACGACCACACTCCAGCCGAGGTGGGTGTCGGGGTCGATGACGTCGGCCTCGTACGCCACCACGACGCCCTGGTCGTCCGCCTCCTGGGTGCGAGCGGTCAGCGCCGTGCCCTCGTGGGTGCGGATGACGATCTCGCCCCCGTCCAGTACATGGTTGACGGGGCGGACGGTCGGGAGCGCGTGCCGGGTGAAGACGATCCGCCCGAAGGACACACTGCCGAGCAGCCGCAGGGCCTCGTCGCTGTCGAGGTCGACCGACCGCCGGGGCTTGGCGGCTCCTTGGGGGTGGTTGCGATCGGCATCGTGGTCTTCCGCGCGGGTCAGGGGGTGCTGTCGGGGTGCGGCATGAACGGTCTCCATGGAACGGCGATCGGCTGGGCCGCGGTAGGGCCGATCGGCCCCGGTCCGCCGGGAGGGCGACGACCCTCCTGGGGGCCGCGGAAGCGGAGGACACGCAGCCGTCCTCGCACGGGCGTGCGTGTCCGGCCCCCACCTCCGGCCGCTCCTCCATGGGCCGGTCGGCCCCACCCGGGGACCTTCGACCCCTGCCTCCGTCGCCACGCCACTGCCCCCGTGCCGCGACCGGGGCGGGCCGACAGCGAGGCCGCGGCGGCCGATCACGGCCGGCCTTGCTCCCGCCCGCACCACCCGCCGTTCCCGGCCACCGGGGCCGCCGCCCGGGCGGTCACCCGTCTGCCGCCGCACCGCACGGCTGAGCCCCTGGGGCCATGGTGGGCACCCTCGACCCCGTCCGGCGCGGCCTCACCGGGCTGGAGACGGGGGAGGAGACGCTATGGCTGGACCCCGTGCCGGTCCCGGAGCTGTCCGCGTACGGGTTCGTACGGGTTCTCCATCCGTGCGGACGCGTCCGCCGCCGGGGCCCCTGGGGCGTGCGCCTGCGGCTCCGGACCGGGCCGCTGCGCAACAACGTGCGCGAGTCCGACCGGGCCCCGATCATCGCCGCGCGCGCCTACCGCACGTTCTCCGTCCGGCCGGGGGAGTCCCGCAGGCTCGCCCTCCCCGGCTGGGGAAGGTGTTGAGCCCCTTCAGCCCGGGATCGGGGATGCGCCCGGGCCTGCCGCCCCAGCGCGGAGAGGCCGGGCGGCCCATGCCCGCGAAACCCCCTCATCCAGTACACGCACGGAAACGGCCACCCCGCCTGTCGGCGGGTGGGACCACGCACATCCCGGTTGACCCACGAGGGGACCGACGCGCCGGCACGGGACGCCGGCCGGTGCGTCGCAGCCGGACAGCGCGCGCACTCCGCGAGAAGCTGCTCCCAGGGCGCGCGGAGCGCCACCCGCCACCCCTTGCCCGCTGCCCGCCACCCCTCGCCCGCTCTCCTCCCCAGGGACCCGCCATGGCCGTACCGCCCGCCACACCCACCGAGAACCGCTACCGCTTCGACGACCTGCGCGCGCTGTTCATCAACTGCACGCTCAAACCAGCACCCCAGGTCAGCCACACCGAGGGACTCGTGGCCAGAAGCAGGGCGATCATGGAAATGCAGGGGGTGGCCACGGAACTCGTCCGAGCGGTCGACGAGGACATCGCGCCGGGCGTGTACCCGGACATGACCGAGCACGGGTTCGCCACCGACGCCTGGCCCGCGCTGTACGAGCGGGTGATGGCCGCGGACATCCTGGTGCTCGCCGGGCCCATCTGGCTGGGTGACAACAGTTCCGTCACCAAGAAGGTCATCGAGCGCCTGTACAGCTGCTCCAGCCTGCTCAACCCCCAGGGCCAGTACGCCTATTACGGGCGGGTCGGCGGTTGCCTGATCACCGGCAACGAGGACGGGGTCAAGCACTGCGCCATGAACGTCCTCTACAGCCTGCAGCACCTCGGGTACGCGATCCCGCCGCAGGCCGACGCGGGCTGGATCGGAGCGGCGGGGCCCGGCCCCTCGTATCTCGATCCGGGGTCGGGCGGTCCGGAGAACGACTTCACCAACCGCAACACTGCCTTCATGACCTGGAACCTCATGCACCTGGCGGCCCTGCTCAAGCGCACCGGAGGCTTCCCTGCCTACGGCAACCAGCGTGCGGAGTGGGACGCCGGCTGCCGACCGGGTGCGGACAACCCCGAGCACCGCTGAGCCGGGCGCCCATGGCCCGGTCGTCGTAGGCGGCCGGGCGACCGAACGGGTCGACGCCGACCCTCACCAGCCCGTCAGCAGCAGGTGGTTGAGGAGCAGACCCAGTGCCGCCTGGGCGGCCAGCCAGACGCGGGGGCGGTCGAGGAGGGCGCCGGACGCGAGCAGCCACCGTGCGAACGGCACCCGGATCCGTTCCGTCTCCGCCTTGTTCATCCCGGACAGGTCGGCGACGCACAGCATGAGCAGGGCCGCGGACAGCAGCAGTCCCATCGGGCGCGGTGCAAGGTAGAGCCACGTCCGCTACCGGTTCCTGTGACGTGCGGTGGGGTCGCGCTCCGCCACGTGCCGGGCGACCGAGTCGACGCCGGGGCGGGCGTACTGTTCCAGTGAGCGGACGGAGGCGTGGCGGGAGCGGGCCGGCAGCATGGGGGGGAGGTGCCGTCCTCCGCATTGTGCGTCAGGGCGCTGCGGCGTAGCCGGTGAAGCGTCCAGCCGTCCAGGTCCTCGATGTCGTCGGGCGAGGCGAGGGGATGTGCCGGCAGCCGGGTGTTTTCCTCGAAGATCTCCTCAGCGCGGCGGCAGGAGAGCCGGGCCCGGCCGGTCTGCGGGCACACGTCGAACGTGGGTGTTCCGGCCGGGGCCTTGTGCGTAGATCCGCGCGGAGGACTTTCGCGATGCCCGCGCCGGTGAGGTACCGCTCGACCGCCGCGGTGTACGACGACGGCGGGGCGGCGGACAGAGGTACGACCCGAGTGCGCGGCAACCGAAGTGCGTGCGCGGTACATGCGTACACCTCGCCCCGGCGGCCGGACTGGTCCGCCGCAGGTCACGGTGATCTCGGTAGGGCTCTGCCGCAGTGAATCCGGTATTTACTGCGACGGGCCAGTTGATTATGCCGCGCTCAGCCGGTCCGGGTTCGTCCTTGCTTGCGGTATCCATCCATAATGTCCTGGCGGAGCAGGAAATTGAAGCCGACAGACGCCAGGCGTATCCCCAGCTGATAGCACTCGATGCCTAGTTCGTGTGCGGTGTTCGCCAGGTGCCAGTCGTTGGCGGCAAGCCTGCTGAGAAGGTGACCGCGACGGACCTGGGTCTCCGACAGACGAAACGTCTTGAGGTAGGCGATCCTGCCCCTGTGGTCGGTGATGGCCTCACCGATGTGGTTCTCCTGCTGAGGACGGAACGTCGGCAGGAAGCGGGAGAGCGTGAAGCCCCGCATCCGGTAGACCGACTGCCAGGTATACGCGTGATCCAGCAGGCCGGCCGCCATGGTTGTGTCGTGAAAACATGTCCAATCATGTTCCTGCTCGGCAACTGCCGTGCGCAGGTGGGCCAGGGAGCGGATCTGCGAGTCGGAGATGCGGGCCCGGAAATCCTGTACCGGTGGCATCAGCATGGCGTAGGTGTAGATCAGTTCGCCGTACAGGTCCTGCAGGAGTGTTGGGTGGAGGGCGCGGTAGTCGTCGGGATGCGGGACCACGAAGGCGGACGCGAGTGCGTCGCCGACGTAGAGCATCACACCGCATTGATCGGGGTGGATCTCGAAGATGCGTAGTGCGTCGGCGAGTCCGCTTACTTCGGCACCCGCATAGGCTTCCTCGACGCGCGGGGAGAGCCCTTGGCTGATCGCACGCTGTGACCACTCCTCCCATGCGATGGAGGGGCCGCCGAAGTGCAGTGCCAGGTAGCCTTCCAGGGCCAGGTGCATGGGGAGGAACCGCAGCCGGTCCCTGGCCTGGCGGCGGGCCATCCTGCGGTGGATGTGCAGGCCCATGGTGGCGGCGGGCGCCGCGTTGCCGTCAGCGGAAAGCTGGGTGCCGTAGGCGGCTGCCGGCGTGCCGTCGTCAGTCCATGTAGCGACGAATCCATGGGGGATGTAGGAGGTATAGACAGCGCGTGGGCCGACCTCGACCAGACCGGCCGCACCGCCGTAGAGCTGAGGGCGCAGGCGGAGGTCGACGACAGGTTCGTCACGTACGAGCGGCACCAGACGGACGGCACCCCAGACCTGTGAGGGGCGGGCGGTCAGGCCGGTCAGGTCCAGTGTGGTCATCGCGCCTGCTCCTGCTGGTGTCGGCTCAGCATGTGAGCGGCACGGGTGTTCATGTACGTGACCAGTTCGGCCAGACCGGTCCGGCCTTCCGCGAACTGGGCGAGTTCCACCAGGGCGGGAAGGTCCTCGGCGTCACGGATACCCGCGGTGGGCACCGTCGGGGACAGCCGACGTACGTCGAAATCGGCCGCGTCGTAGACGGGGTTGAGATGGACGATGCTGGTGCGACGCTCGGGGTCGAGCCGAGTGCGCCAGATGCGCAGCACCTCGGCGGCCAGGCCAGGAGGTGCGTTGTCCCATCCGTCGGAAACGATCACCAGTCTGGACGGTGTGGTGTCCAGCGCGTCGAGGATCCGCCGGCCCAACGGCGTCGGCCCGTACGGGCGGGTCAGCAGTGCGTCGGTCCGCCCGGACGTCCACAGCACGGTGTAGGTGCCGGCAAGGGTCGCGAGCAGATAGTGGCAGGCCAGGGCCACGGCCAGCGGTCGACGACGCTTGTGAACCGAACCGAAGGCGGAAAAACTGTCGTCCAGGACGGCGGTGACCTTGCCCCAGCTCCCTCGGTGGGAGCCGGCCACCCGGTCGGCGGCCGATTCCAGGGCGTGGGTCAGCTCGGCACGTCGGCGCAGGCGGTCCTCGACCGGCAGCGAAAGCACATAGGTTGCCAACCGGGTCAGCGGCATCCGGGACAGGTCTGCCTGTACTCCTGCGATCCCGGTCTTGCGCGCGGACTCCTGCAACCGCAAGGTCTCCAGGCGGGTCATCCGCGGGGCTATGCGCTCCAGGAAAACCTTCCGGGGGATCTTGTGCTTGGCGGCGAAGCCCTCGGCAGTCGTATAGGGCAGCTCGTACAGGGCGGCCTGCTCGTAGTGCGCGCGGCGCCACGCCTCCAGGAGAGGTGTCGCGTAGTGCTTGCGGGTCAGCGGCGCAAATACGAACGCCCCCAGCTCTTCGGTGGCAGGGGCCAGGTGTGCGTGGCGAAGGGCTCGCTTGAGGCCGCTGCGGTACTTCACGGCATCGAACGCCAGGTCCGGGCGGGCGGACAGCCAATCACGCATGATCGCGCGAGTGCGACGGTTGTTCACCCCGGCCCGGCGTAAAGCATTGAACAGCCCGTACACGCGCTGTGGCGGCAGCGTCGCCAGACGGCACGCGATCAGTCGGCCCTCGCTGCGACGCTGGTCGGCAGTGGCCTCACCGGTGGTCTCCAGCAACTGTCTGATGATGAGGACTGCGTTGTGGTCGTTGATGTCGAGCGCAAGCACTCCGGCATACAGGTCACGGTAGTTGCCCAGCATGTATGCATGGAGGAAGTCCAAGGACAGCCGCTGCTCGCCCGCGTCGCTGTGGAATTCACGTTGGCCGGTGGAGGTGGTCGCCGCGTTGACGAAGAGCAGTACGTCGTCGGCTGCGACGAGGTCCCCGTACGAATCCATCCCGTTCTTTCCTCAAGAGTGCGGATGCCGGCCGGGGAATGGGGGCACGAGCTGCGAATCATTGCTGAAATGGCATTCTCCGGAAGTCGCACCGAAGTCCCGCGGCCGGCCCCAGGACCGTAACAGAGCAGGCCTCAGGCCCTCTACTGTTTTCCTTCACCTCGCCTCCACGCGGGGATCTCCGGAGGCCGACGATGTGCGAGGACTGGGTACCACAACCGCAGTTGCACCCCGAGATCGAGCCGCTTGTCCATCTCAAGCCGGAAAGTTCCGTAGGGATTGATGTGAACAGTGCATTCAGCCCGCGCCGGCCCTCTGCGCCGAGTTTCCTGGCCCATTCCGGTTCGACGAAAACGTGCTGGAGCAGCAGGGTGTTGACGTGCACGAGCGCGGACTGGAGCACGTGCAGGGCGAGCATGGAGGTCTCGGCGTGCTTCTTGTCCGGGCCGGTCAGGGCGCCGTCCTTGCCGTAGTGGAGCACGGTGTTCGCCGAATTCCAGTTCTCGACGACCTGGAGGCCGCCGTGGAGCTCCCGGCGCAGGCCGGGACTGGCCAGGTAGTCGGACGCAACGTGGTGCGGACCCTGGCCTTGAACGCTTTCTCGGACGACTGGGGCGGGTCCCGGACGTGACGTAAGGATTTCGTCATCGGGGGAGTCGGGGCAGGAGGACCGTGCTCCCCGTTGAATGGATGACGGCAGCTACACGGAGCAGGAAGAAGGACGGATCACCATGAGGCACACGCCGAGGAAACGACTGTTCACCGGTCTCACGGTGGTGATGGTCCTGGGCGTGACCGCCGGACTGTACTGGTTCCAGCCGTGGAAACTCTGGCAGGACGAGACGGTGACGGAATCCCTGCCCGGTACGGTCGCGGCAGCCTCCCCGTCCTTGGAAGCACAGCAGGAACCGGCCACGGGAACGTCGCCCTCCCCGTCGGCGGCGAGCGGACCCGTGACGGTGGCGAGCGGCGGGCTCATCAGCCACGAGCACACGACGAAGGGGACGGCGAAGCTCGTACGGCTCGCCGACGGCACCCACGTGGTCCGCCTGGAGCACCTCGACACCAGCAACGGGCCCGACCTGCGGGTATGGCTGACCGACGCCCCCGTCAAGGAGGGCCGGGCGGGCTGGCACGTCTTCGACGACGGCGCGTACGTCAGCCTCGGCAAGCTCAAGGGCAACAAGGGAAGCCAGAACTACCCGCTGCCCGATGACGTCGACCCGTCCGAGTACACCAGCGTCACCATCTGGTGCGACCGCTTCGACGTCTCCTTCGGCGCCGCCGAACTCATGGCCACCTGATCAGGAGCGGCTCCACATGCGAGGCCGCTGGGATTGGGGTAGTTGTCGAAGGGGGGAACACAGCATCCGCTCGGCATGTCGGCGAGGTCCGGGCCGGACGGGCGGACGGACTCGGTGCCGTCGGCCACCGGCGTGTCCGGCCTCGTCCGAGAAGGAGGCCGCCGCCATGGAACCAGTCGTCACCGTGGGCCTGGACGGCTCACCGGAGAGTCTCGCCGCCGCCCGCTGGGCCGCGGAGGAGGCCGAGAAGCGCCGGCTCACCCTGCGCCTGATGCACGCATGGCCGCTGCTGGCACCCGAGCCGGCCGGAGCCCCTTCCGAGGTCGACCAGAACTACTGGGCCAAGCGCCTGGTCCACACCGCGCAGGCGGAGCTGAGCGCACGCCACCCCGGGCTGTCCGTCGTCGGCAGCCTGGTCGCCGACGACGCGCGGGAGGCGCTGCTGCGGGCCGCCTCCGAGTCCGAGATGCTGGTGCTGGGCTCGCGAGGGCTGGGGTCGGCCGAGAGCTATCTCATGGGTGATGTCAGCCTGCCGGTCGTGGCTCGGGCCGTACGGCCCGTGATCCTGGTCCGCTCGGAGCCGGCCGGCAGTCAGCCCGCCCCCACCGCCGACAAGGTCGTCGTGGCGATGGAGACGCACGGATCCGGGGACGAGTTGCTCGACTTCGCCTTCCACAGCGCCGCGGCCCGCGACATCCCCCTCCTCGCCGTCAAGGGGCACAGCGTTCCGCTCCACGCGCGCATGCCCTGGGGCGTCGACCACGGCGTCACCGAGGAACTGACTCGAGAGGCGCGCGAGGAGCTGAGCAGGGCGCTGAAGCCCTGGCGCGAGAAGTATCCGCAGGTGGAGGCGGAGGACAGCATTCGCCTCACGAGCCCCGCCAAGGCCGTCGTGCACGCCGCCGAGGGCGCCGCGCTGCTGGTCGTCGGCCGCCGCACGCACCAGCACGGGGCGACGCACCATCTGGACCACGTGGCGCACGCGGCCATCCACCACGCACGCTGCCCCGTCGCGGTGGTCGCCCACGAGTGAGCTGCGGGACGCCGGTGCACGGCCGTCCTGACCGACCGGCGACAGCCACCCCCGTTCCTGAAGGGCACCACCGAGTTCGTCATCGCCGGCACCCTGCCGGAGATGGCCGGGCCGGACCTTATACCGGGCCACCGACGCCCCGGACGCCGCGGCCGAGGAACGCGGCCACCTGGTCGAGGGCCGGGGCGCGCTCGGGTGCGGGCCGGGCCGGGGCGATCGATCCACCCGCGGTGCGCGGGAGGGAGCCGTAGACGTCCCGGACGACCGGCAGGGCGGCGCGTGCGATGTCCGGCTCCAGGTCGCGGTCACGGCCGAGCGCGGTCGCGAGGTCCCAGCCGTGGACGAGCAGTTCGATGAGGAGTTGCTCGACCACGCGTCGGCCGGGGGCGGGGCCGAAGGAGCGCTCCAGCAGGCCCGGTTGCCGGAAGGCGTCGCGGGCCCCGGCCGCGGCGGTTTCGAAGGCGATCATGTGGTCGTCACCGAGGTGGTCCTCGGTATGGCCGTCGGTGGGGGGCGCGCCCTGAGCCAGCCCGCCCCAGATGAGGTGCTCCCACACCAGATGGTCGAGCAGTTCCCGTACGGTCCACTCCGCGCAGGGAGTCGGCAGGCCGAAGTGGTCGGGCGTCGTGGCGTGCACGAGCGTGCGGACGGTGTCCTGGACGCGTGTGAAGGCGTCCAGGACACCGCCCGGCCAGGGGTCGGTGTCGTCCGCGTACAGGGCTTCGAGACGGGCCTCGTACGCGCCCGGCACGGGGTTCGCGCGCAGGGCGGTGGTCAGCCACTGTCCGGCCTCGGCGATCCCCGCGGGCGCGGGGCGGCCCCCGAGAACGCACAGCAGGTGCCAGAAGCGCTCGACCGTGGGCTCGGTGGCCGCGGTGAGCTGGTCGAGCAGTCGTGTGCGCGCGGCGGCACCGTCCGAGGTCAGGGCCGGGTCCGTGTTCGCGCGGCTGGGCAGCCAGGCGGCGACGATGTCCGCGACGACCCGGTCGGCGGCCGGGGAGTCGGCCGCCGTACCGGCCTGTTTCGCCGTGCCGACGCGGGAGGTCCACATGTCGGTCAGGGCGCGCATCTCCTCGGCCATGGCGGGGTCCTGCGCCCCCTGCCCATGACGGGCGGCGTACTCCGCGATGCGGCGCACGGCGCGGCCCAGCTCCCCGTCGGCGACCAGCTCGCCCAACTCCAGCCAGGCTTCGGCCTGCTCGTCGCTGGGACGGTCGGGAAGCTCGGCGCCGGCCGCGAGCAGTCCCTGGCGGAAGTGTGGTACGTCCAGGTCACCGAGGGTCTCGGTGAGGAAATCGTGGACGAGCCTGTGGCGTTCGTCGGGGGACATGTGGGCGGTCCGGGTCATGCGGGCGAGTCCTTCGGCGGTCGTGCGGCGGGTGACGGTGCGCAGGACGGCCTGGCGGGCTCGCAGGCGGCGGATCTGTGTCTCCAGAGCCTCGGCGTGGGCGGCCGCCACCTCGGCGAGTCCGTCCTCGCGGTCCAGGGCCGCTCTGATCTCACCGAGCCCCAGTCCCAGGTCTCGCAGGGTGCGGGCCAGGTGCAGCCGGGCCACGCCCGCGGTGTCGTAGCGGCGGTAGCCCCCGTCGGTCCGGCCGGCCGGCACCACGACGCCCAGGTCCGACCAGTGCCTCACCACCTTCACCGGCAGCCCGACCTGCCGGGCCACGGCACCGATGCTCCACGTGGGCCGAGACCCGTCGTCCGTACGCATGCGCTCCACCCTCGACTCTCCCTCCATAGGAGAGTCAAGCAGCACATGCCTCTGCCCCGGCAGGGGAGCAGCAGGGGAGGAGGCGCCGCGGTGCCGAGCCGCCGCCCAGCCGCGCGAGCGACGCGCGAACGCCTTCCGTACGCGCCTCGTACGTGAAACGTGCGCTTCAGGCTAGGGTTGCGGGACAGGAGGTGTCCGCATGTCCGAGCTGTTCGACGCGGTCGACGCGCTCATCGCATCCCGGTCCCCGCTGCCGCCCCCGGCGGAACGCAGGCGACTGCGCCAGGCGCACGGCCTGACGCTGGACGAGGTGGCCGCCGCACTGCAGGTGCGGCGCGCGACGGTCAGCGGCTGGGAGGCGGGCAAGACCGAGCCCCGCCCCCCGGAGCGCGACGCCTACGCCCGCATGCTCAAGCAGCTCGCCCAGCTCTACCCCGTCGACCCCACCGCCGCGTCGCCCGCGACGGACATGACGGTCCCCGAGCCTGCCGTTCCCGCGCTCCCGCAGACCCCTGCCGTCGCAGCCGCTCCCGCGCCGACGGCGGCTGACACGGCCGAAGCCCGCCCCCGACCCGCGCGCCCGGCCCCGACGCCCGCCTCCGAGAGCTCCGCCCCGCCCAGCGCCGCCCCCGCCGAGCCGCGTCCGGCAGCCACGACCGGGCCAGCGCCGTCCCGCCCGGGCACCAGGTCCGCTGACCCTGCCCGCATGCCGGCCGACGGCATCGACGTCCGGTTCGAGAACGGCCCGCTGGCGGTCGTCGACGTCGAGGACGGGAAGGTACTGGCGTACTGCACCGGCGGCCTGGTCCTGGACGTGCCCGCCAGGAGCCTGCCCGCACTGGTGGACTGGACGCTCAGGGAGGCGAAACTGGGGCAGCCGAAGCTGTCGGGTCCCGGCAAGGACGCCGACCCGTTGCTGGTGCTCACCGAGTCGGCGCTGGAGCGCTACGGCCTGCCGGTCGCCCTCGACGAGCAGGAGCGGCTGGCCGGGCGGATCCCGGAGGCGCACAAGGTCGTCAAACAGCTGATGCGCGCGGAATGGAAGCTCACCAAACGCGGGTTGGGTCCCTGGGCGAGGATCTACCGTCCGGCCACCGGCGCGGAGCGGGCCTGCGTGCAGCTGTGCATCCCGGCATGGAACGCGCTGGACACCCGGCACTGGGGCGAGGCCGCGCGGCTGGCACCGGCGGAACTCGCGCGCGTGCTGGGCGTGTACGCGACCCGGGTGATCACCCCGCGCGGATCGACCGCCGTGACCGGCCTGGAGCTGATGACCGCACTGCACCCGCCGACCCGGGCCTCCGAGCCCGACGCCACGGGCAGGCGGCACTCCCGGCACAACCCCGGCTCGCTGGGGAAGGACCCGGTGGACTGCGCGCCGTGCGAGGCCCCCGACGGACACCCGCTGCTCAAGGACCTGCCGCGCTTCCACGTCCGCGGCCCCGCCGAGAAGCTGTTCGAGGAGGCGTACGACTGGGCGCGGCCGATGACCGATGCCGAGTGCACCCTGCGGCACCTGGTCGGCATCGACGTGAACATGGCCTTCGCGGCGGGCGCCAACGGCCTGGTCGTCGGCCTCGGAGAGCCGACGCACGTCCACGCGCCGGTGTTCGACGCCAAACTGCCCGGCTCGTGGCTGGTCGACCTCAGCCATGTGGACCTGTCCCGGGTCAGGGTCGGCAAGGACAAGTGGGCCGACCTGGACGCGAGTCTGCTGCCCAGCCCGTTCACCCCCAAGGGCGAGCGCCCCGACGGCCCAGCCTGGTACGCCACGCCGACCGTGGCGTACGCCGTGGAACTCGGCTACGAGGTCACGCCGGTCGAGGCGTACCTCCGCTACGACCACGGCCGCTACCTGGACGCCTGGTACCAGCGGCTGCGCGACGCCTACCTCGCCACGATGGCCGACCTCGGCGTCGGCGCCGACCTGCCGCCGGCCGACTTCCTCGCCGCGATGAACGGCTACGCGAGCCGTGACCCGGAGCTGGCGATCGTCGTCTCGGCGGTGAAGGCGACCGTGAAGGGCGGGCTGGGTAAGCTGCGCGAACGCCCGCGTGGCGAGGGCTGGCGACCCGGCGAGCCGTGGCGCGCGCTGTCCCGGCCGACCTGGCGGCCCGACATCCGCGCGGCGGTCATCTCCCGCACCCGGATCAACCTCCACCGCAAGATCGTCAAGCACGCGGCCTTCACCGGTCAGTACCCGGTCGCGATCCTCTCCGACTGTGTCGTCTACGCGGCGGGCGGCGCGAGTCCGCTGGATTTCCTGCCCTACCGTCAGGGCCGGCCGCTGCCCGGCGGCTTCAAGCTCGGCATCAACCCCGGTCTGGTCAAACACGAGGGCACCCAGAGCGTCCTGTGGGGCGAAGAGGTCCGCGAGCGGTTCGACGCCCCGGAGCTCAACCTCGCCCGGTACATCAAGGACGGCACCGTCACCGACGTCGACAACGGAGAGTAGGAAAAGGCGACGATGACCCTGTTCGGGGACGGCCTGGACGCCGCGGTGCAGAAGGCGTTCACCCGCCCGGCGCCCAAGAGCGCGGGCCCGCAGATGCGCTACCTGGTCAAGCGGCTGGGCAGCACCAAGCAGGTCGCCCAGCTGCTGCGGATCTCCCAGCGCACCGTCGAGCGCTATGTGAAGGACCAGATCAGGAAGCCACGACCGGACCTCGCCGCGCGCCTGGAGCGCGAGGTGAAGAAGCGCTGGCAGCCACAGATCCGGGCCAGGGCCCGCCAGAAGGCGGCGACCACCGGCGGCATCGTCATCGACACCCGCGCCCGCCTCGGCTACACCGCCCCGATCGGGTCCACGGACCAGGACCGCATCCGGCACCTGACCGTCGCACTGCCACCGCAGTACGCCGCGCGCCTCTTCGACGCCCAGGACCAGGGCGCCACCGAGCAGCATCTCCGGGAGATCGCCGCCGAGGCGCTCAGGGAGGTGTACTTCCAGGACGGCGGCCGCCGCGCCGGAAGCCTGGAGGAGGTCCGCTTCACCGACATCGAACATCTCGACTTCGACCTGTAGAACCTCTTCGACCTGTAGAACCTCTTCGACCTGGAAACCCTCGCCCGCGGGCCCGGACCCTCGTGTCGAGGGTCCGGTTCCCGTCGTGCGGCGGTGCGGACGCTCAGGCGCTGTACGGACGGGACCACGTCGTCCGGGCCCGGGCCGTGCCGTCGGGGTCAGGCCGAGGCCTCGACCGCCGAGTCCACCTGTGCCACCGGGGCGTACGCCCCCGCCTGGTCCGTCGGCTGCACCGCTCGGCGTCGGCGGACCGGGATGCCCATGGTGGGGTGGGCGACGGTCCAGGCGGCGCCCTTGCAGATGATCTCCTTGTAGAGGGCGGCGAGACGGCCGGTGAGGGCTTGGGGGAGGGTCTGGTCGTCGGCGGTGACGAACTGGATCAGGCCCTCCTTGCGGCCGAGTGAAATGCACTGCTGGAAGTAGCGGATCGAGTTCTTGGGGAGTTCGGTGCCGGTGAGACGGGCCGTGATGGTGTCGGCGGCCAGCCATGCGCTGGGCACGCCGGAGGCGCACGACATCCGCAGGGGCTTGTCGCCGGGGCCCGTCACGAGGGCGGCGTCGCCGATGGCGTAGACCTCGGGGTGCGAGAGTGAGCGCAGGTTCGCGTCGACCACGATCTGGCCCGTGGGGGAGACCTCCAGGGTGCTGGCCGTGGCGATGGGGTGGACGGCGAAGCCGGTGGCCCACACGGTGACCGCGGCCGGCAGGGACGTGCTGTCCGTCTGGACGTGGTCGGCCTGGACGGTGGTGACGGTGGCGTGTTCGTGCACGGTGATGCCGAGTCCGGTGAAGACCTTCCGCAGGTGGTCTCGGCCCTTGTCGGAGAGCCAGTCGCCGAGGCCGCCGCGGGCCACGAGGGTGATGTCCAGGTCGGGGCGGGTCTCGGCGATCTCGGTGGCGGCCTCCAGCCCGGTGAGTCCGCCGCCGACGATCACCACGGGCTGTCCCGCGTCCAGGCGGGCCAGCCGCTCGCGCAGCCGGAGTGCTCCGGGGCGGCTGGAGATCTCGTGGGCGTGCTCGGCGCTGCCGGGGACGCCCTGGGGGTTCCAGGCGCTGCCGAGGGCGTAGAGGAGGGTGTCGTAGTGCAGTTCCTGTTGCCCGGCGCCGTGGGTGTCGGTCAGGGTGACGGTCCTGCGGTCGGCGTCGATGCCGGTGACCTGGGCGAGCTTCACCTCGACGCCGGTGCCCGCGAACATCTTGTCGAGGGGGCGGGGTGCGAGGTCCTGGCCGGCGGCGAGCTGGTGCATGCGGACGCGTTCGACGAAGTCGGGCTCGGCGTTGACGAGGGTGATGGCGACGTCCGCGCGGTGCAGCCGCTTGGCGAGGCGCCCGGCGGCGGAAGCTCCGGTGTAGCCGGCTCCGAGGACGATGATGCGGTGCTGCATTTTCTGCTCCTGTCTGCGCGACTCTGGCGCTTGCTCTGCTCGGTTACGTCCCTTGAACCGGGCAGGGCGCGGTTTCCTGACAGGATCAGAATGTGAACCAGGTCACACTCCCCGTCGGAGAGTGTGACCCCGTGCGCGGAAGGGTGCCGCAAGCGGCTCAGAAGGCGTGGAACAGGGGTTCTCCGTGCTCGGTGGCCGCCCATACCTCGGTCGCGCGTTCCAGCTTGTCGGGGTTGACCTGGCTGCGGAACGCCACGATGCCGTCCGTGCCGATCTCCAGGCAGATGATCCCCACGACCCGGCCGTCGACGACCGCCAGGACAGCGGGGCCGCCGTTGGCCGACGAGATGTGGATCTCGGGTGAACCGCCGACCAGGGCCCGCTTGACCGGGGCCGGCTTGAACAGGCCCCGCATGAACTTCGCGACCGCGAGGGCGCCCTCGAACGCCCTGGAGCGGGCCGGGACCTTCCCGCCGCCGTCACCGACCGCGATGGCGTCCGCCGTGAGCAGCTTGACCAGCGGCTCGGTCCTCCCGCTGGTGGCCGCGGCGAGGAACTCCTCGACGATCAGCCGGGCCGCCGCCTCGTCGATCTCCGTACGGGTCTTGCCCGCCGCCACGTGCTTCTTCGCGCGGTGGAAGATCTGCTGGCTGGCGGCCTCGCTGATGTCGAGGATCTCGGCGATCTCCCGGTGCGGGTAGTCGAAGGCCTCCTTCAGCACGTACACCGCCCGCTCGTTGGGGCTGAGGCGTTCCAGCAGGGTGAGCACCGCGTACGAGACGGATTCGCGCTGCTCTACGGTGTCGGCCGGGCCCAGCATCGGGTCGCCGGCGAGCAGCGGCTCGGGCAGCCACTGGCCGACGTAGGTCTCGCGGCGTGCGCGGGCCGAGGTGAGCTGGTTGAGGCACAGGTTGGTGAGCACCTTCGTCAGCCATGCCTCGGGGACCTCGATGCGGTCCGGGTCGGCTGCCTGCCAGCGCAGGAACGTCTCCTGCACGGCGTCCTCGGCCTCGCCCGCCGACCCCAGGAGGCGGTACCCGATCGCCTCCAGACGGGGTCTCGTCGCCTCGAACCGGTCCACGTCGTGCGTCGTCAGCGCCATGGTGCGGATCTTAGTACCGGGCCGGTTCGCGGGTCGTCGACTTGTCGCGGGGGTTTGTCACGGGAGTTCGTCGCGGGGGTGAGAGCAGGCGCGGTGGTCCGGGGAAGGGCGCGTACCCCGGTGCTGCTGCGCGTCAACCGACCGTGCCACCATCGGCGTTGACCTCCCCGACCTCGCGGTCGGTGGTCGTAGGGACGCATGGTTCCGGCAATGCTGGGGGAGAGATCACTGACGGTGGCTCACGGCCGGGATGCGATCGGGCGGCTGAGGAGGACCGAGACCGCCGCAGCTGACCAGGGCGAGCCATGTGTTCGCCATCGGCAACGACGCGCGTGGACGGGTACACCGGGGCGGCAGGTGGAGGACGCCGCGGCAACGGACCAGTCACGTCCCGGCACGGGCGGTCGGGCAGCGGTCATGATGGCGCCGTGACCATCACTTTCCGGATCCCGGCGTCCGGCGCGGAAGTCGTGGCGTTCTCGTACTCACCGTCGATGGAGGCGGTGCTGAGCCTGCACGTGCTGGTGGAACCCAAGCATCATCCCGTCCACCATGCCTGGGTACGGGCCATGCGGAGGCTGTCGCCGGCGCTGAAACGCGAGATCGACGTGTTCTCCTTCGCCTTCCGTTCCTACTTTCCGGAGTTCTTCTTCCCGTCGCCCACGGGTGAGCTGCTCGGGTTCGAGGACGAAGTGCGCCGACTGCGCTCGCTCGACCCGGAGCTGGTGCGGCTGGAGTTCGCGGTCGCGCTGGGCGGTCAGCCGTTGGGCAGCGGGTCCGGTCGAGACCCCGCCGCCCTCGACGACCCCGACGTCCGCCGTCGGCTGGACGAGCGAGCGGGAGCCGCAGGCGATCAGAGGCTGGCCACGCTGCTGCTCGATGAGCCTGACGCGATGCTGGAGCGGTTTCTGAGGCTGCTGGAGCGCTACTGGGAGGAGGCGTTCTCCCAGGAGTGGCGGCGCGTCGAGCCGACGCTCGCCGACAGCGTCGCCGAGGCCGGTTGCCAGATCGCCGAGCATGGTCTGTACGCCCTCTTGCGTGGCCTGTGGCCGGAGGTGCGCAGCGAACCCGAGGCCGGACGCGTCCGGCTGGAGCGGCCGCATGAGCACGACGTCGAGATCACGCCGGAGAACCAGCTCGTCCTCGCCCCCAGCACGTACGTATGGCCGCACGTGCGCGTCAACTGTGACGGCCCCTGGCCGCTCGGGCTGGTGTTTCCCGCGTCCTCCATCGTCCGACAGGCCCGCCCGCGCATCCCCCCGGCGCGGCTGACGGCCATCCTCAGGGCGCTGGCAGACGACACCCGCCTGCGTACCCTGCGGCTGATCAGCGAACAGCCGCGCAGCACGCAGGAGCTCGCCCCCCTCGTCGGCATCACCGAGGCAGGTCTGTCCAAGCAGTTGCGCGTACTGAGCGAGGCAGGTCTGGTCGAGCGCCGCCGCGAGGGCTACTACGTGCTGTACCGGCTGGTCCAGGGGCAGGTGGCGGCTCTCGCCCCCAGCCTGGAGGCGTTCCTGCACGCGAACGACCTCACTGATTAGCGTCATTCTCAATCAGTTGATCAAGCGCGTCGCTCGTTCCGACAGTGGGGGGCATGACACTCCTGAAGGACCGGAACTTCCTGCTTCTCTTCGCCGGTCAGGGCATTTCGCGCTTCGGCGACGGCATGTTCACCGCTACCACCGCCTGGCTGGCCTGGTCGCTCACCCATGATCCGGCGGCGGTGGCGCTGGTCACCGTGGCCGCGTACGCGCCGGCGTTTCTGGCGACGTTCGTCGCCGCTTCCTACGCCGACCGCTACGACCGGCGACGCCTGATGATCCTCACGGACATCCTCCGGGCGGCGCTGGTGGCCGTCGCCGTGGGAGTGTTCGCGTTCGGATCGATGAACCTGACCGTGCTGGTGGCGGCGACGGCGCTGCTGGCCCTGGTCGGGGCCCCGTTCGCTCCCGCCCGCAACGCCATCGTGCCGCAGATCGTGCCGCCAGCCCTTCTGCAGCAGGCCAACGGACTGCTCCAAGTAGCCTTTCGTGCCGCCTTCTTCGTCGGTCCGCTGGTCCTCGCGCCGGTGCTGGCCGTTGCGTCCCTGACGGCCGCCGTGGCACTCAACGGACTGACCTTTCTGCTCTCGGCAGCCGCCGTTGCGGCCCTCCGGGTCCGCGCTCCCGACCACCGCAGCATGCCGACCGGGCTTCGCTCCGACCTGGCGGCCGGTCTCCGAGCGGTCCGGTCCGAGCCGGACGTACTGCTGGTGATCGTGACCTTCGTCCTCGCTCTCACCCTCACCAGCGGCTTCCTGACCGTCGGCCTGGTGGCCCTGGTGGGGCAGGGCGGCGAGTACGGTCTGCTGCTGGGCATCGCCGGGCTGGCGGAGGTTGCCGGAGCCCTCCTTCTGTCCAGGGTTCCGATCCGCAGGCTCGCCCTGGTCGCCCTGCTCGCCTGGGCCCTGCTGGGTGTCTTCCGCCTTCCGCTGGGCCTGGCCACCTCGTCTGTCGTGGCAGCCGCTCTGCTCGCGCTGACAGGGCTCGCCTCCGCGCTGACCGACATTCCGCTGATCGCCCTGGTCCAACAGCGCATCCCGGACAGCCACCTCGCCAAGGCTCTCGGTCTGTGGGAGGCCGGCATCGCGGGCGCCCTCGCCGTCTCCCCGTTCATCGCGTCGACGACCATCTCGCTGGTCGGAGTGAGGACGGCCTTCGTGCTGTCGGGCGCCGCCCTGGTGGCACTGGCCCTGGCGGCCTCCACGATCCTCGCCGCGACGACCGCCAGACTCGCCCGACCGGCCGGTGAGCTGGGTACGTAGCCTCGTCGGCGGACGCCGAACCGGCAGGCCGAACGTCAGGCGCCGGTCCGCAGGGGTGTGTGACGAGGGAGGGGACGGTGGGGCCGCTGCCCTATGCTGCGGCGGAGGTGAGGGGAGACATGTATGAGCAGGCCCGGTAGTCGCATGCTGACCTGGGGTTCGATGTCGGTGTGGGTGATGGCGGCCGTGGTGGCCTGCGGGCATCCGGACCCGGCGGCGGACGACGCCTCCGGCGGCCCCTCCCGGGATTCCTCGCGGTACACCTCCGAGCTGGGCAGAAGCGACCTCCCCTGGAGCGGCGGGCGCAGTCCGTACAACGCCGAGGTGCGTCTCGACGACGGCCGCAGGGTGGCCATGTACTACCTCCGGGACAAGGGGCTCGCCGAGCAGCACTACAGTCCTCGCGCCAAGGCGTGGACCGAGGCGGCCCTCATTCACCGCACCGAGGCCGACGCCTGCCAGGGCATCGAGCTCCGGGCCAGGGGCGGGACCGTCGCGGCGATCGCGGACTTCGGCCCCTACTGCTACGACGGAGAACCCCCGGCCGCGTCCATCGCGGCCGTCGGCGTGGACAGCTTCACCCGGTGGGACGTCAACGTCACCAAGGATTTCGACGGTTGGGAGCGGGTCTCCGTCTCCGACGACGGGAGTGAGGTCGTCTTCAAGAGGGGCACCACCCTGCGCTGGAGCCGTGCCGACGGGTTCGACGAGCAGCAGTAACCGCCCCCGTCGGCCCCGAGGGGGACGACGGGGGCGGCGGTCACCGCGTGGACGCCAGGAGCCGGGTGGCCGCCGGCCCCTGGAGTACCTGCTCCACGCCGCCACCAAGCCGGTGGAACACGTCCGGTGGGGCCGGGGTGGGCTACGGGAGCGTGGCCCACTTCTGGTTGTTCTGCCCGTTGCAGGTCCACAGGACGACCGGGGTCCCGTTGGCGTTGGATCCCTGTTGGACGTCCAGGCAGAGACCGGCGTGGACGTTGCGGATCGACCCGTCGGCCTGCGCGGTCCACTTCTGGTTGTTCTGCCCGTTGCACGGCCAGATGATGACCCGGGTGCCGTTGGTGGTGCCCTGGTTGTACGCGTCCAGGCACTTGTCGCCGTAGACGCGGATCTCGCCGCCCGCCCAGGTGGTCCAGAGCTGGTCGGCGGCGGTGTGGCAGTCCCGGATCACCGTCGCCGTCCCCGCGGCGGTGGAGGCCCGGTCCACGCCCAGGCAGCGGCCGGACCCGGTGCCGCGCAGGCGTGCGGTGGTGGAGGCCGTCGGACTGCCGCCGGTCATCCTGAACACGGCGACACCGTGCGCCGGTACGCTCGCGGAGATCTGGCCGGAGGTGCTGGACGTGCCGCCGGTCCACAGGTCGGTGAGGGTGAACGACCCTCCGGTGAGGCCGACTTGCGCTGCGGTGGCGGTGACGGTCGTGGCGCTTCCTCCCCGGTTGAGCAGGCCCACCGCGACCGAGCCGTCGGACAGGGGCTTGGCGAACACCTCGGTGTCGCCGTCGTCGCGCACCCTGCGTCCGCCCGCGCCCAGGGAGTCCTGGTTCACCGCCAGCAGTCGGGGGTTGCGCAGGATCGCGCTCACGTCGGCGGACATGGTGCGGATGTCGTTGCCGGCCATGAGGGGGGCCGAGAGCAGCGACCACAGGGCGAAGTGGGAGCGGGACTCGGTCAGTGACAGACCGGGACGGCCGACGACCAGCATGTCGGGGTCGTTCCAGTGGCCCGGACCCGACTGGGCGGCCAGCGGCGCGGTGATGTCCAGGACGTTGCCGACGCCCATCGGATAACTGTTGGTGTTGCCGTTCTGCCAGATGTCGAGCAGGTCCTCGGTCGTCCGCCACAGGTCCGCGACCCGGCCCCAGTCATAGGTGTTGCCGGTGGGGGCGTGGAAGCTGTTGGGGTTGATGCTGTAGACGATCGGGCGGCCGGTGGCGCGCAGGGCGTCGCGCATGATGGAGAACCGTGCGATCTGCTCGTCGAGGGTGCCGTTGCCGGAGCACCAGTCGTACTTGAGGTAGTCCACGCCCCAGGAGGCGAACGAGGCGGCGTCCTGGGCCTCGTGGCCCTTGCTGCCGGTGGAGCCGGGGTAGGTCCCCACGCCCTGGGCGCACGTCTTCTCGTTGGGTGCCTGGTAGATGCCGAACTTCAGGCCCTTGGCGTGGATGTAGTCCCCGAGGGCCTTCATGCCGCTGGGGAACTTGGTCGGGTTGGCCCGGAGCTTGCCCGCACTGTCACGCTGCGGGTCGAACCAGCAGTCGTCGACGACGACGTACTGGTAGCCCGCGTCCTTCATGCCCGAGGACACCATCGCGTCGGCGGCCTGGCGGACCTGTGCCTCGGTGATGCCGCATCCGAAGCTGTTCCAGCTGTTCCAGCCCAGTGGCGGGGTGAGCGCGGGGCTGCCGGGCGCGGCCTCGGCGGTCGTGCCGGCGGAGGCGGTGACACAGGCGGTGAGCGTCAGTGCGGTGGCTGCGAGGAGACGCAGCAGTCGTGTGTGCAGGGGAACCATGGGGGGTCCTTCCTGGCCCGCACGGCGGAAGCCGCCGCGCGGGCCTCGGGGGCACGGTCACGAGCTGGTGATCATGTGCGTACGGTCAGCGCTGCAGGGTGAGCAGACCCGGCCTGTACGGCAGCTCCGCGTAGGGCGTGTTCGACGGTGTGCTGGGGGACAGGCCCTGGTAGAGGAGCTGCAGGTTGCAGGGGTCGATGGTCATGGTCTGGTCGGGGTTGTTGCGGACCAGGTCGCCGTGGCTGATGTCGTTGGTCCAGGTGGCGCCGCTGTTGGCCTTGCCGGCGAAGGGGTTGCTCTCGGTGGCGGCCTGCGGGGTCCACGGACCGTTCAGGCTGGAGGCCGTGAACGAGCGGAAGAACCGCTGCTCGGTCGCGCCCCGCGCCTCGACGATCATGAGGTACTGGTTCTGCCCCTGGACCTTGTAGACCTGCGGTGCCTCGAACAGGTTCTTGACGGTGTCTTTCATGATCGTTGTGTACGACGAGCCGAAGCTGGCCGGGAAGTTCCCGATCGGCATGCTCGACCGGTAGATCTCGCCGTTGTCACCGGCGAAGAACATGTACATGTTCTGGCCGTCGGCGATCAGGGTCGGGTCGATCGCGCTGCCGTTGGGGACACTGCCGGTGAACAGCGGCTGCGCTGCGGACCAGCCGTTGGGGTTGGTGGGGTCGCTCGACGTGCGGTAGACGAAGGGCCATTGCGTGCCCCAGCCGTTCGAGGTCAGCACCCAGATGTTCTTGGGCGCGAAGTAGAACAGCGTGGGCGCCACCGCGCCCTGGTTCATCTGGGTCTGGGAGGCCGAGGCCATGTCGGACCAGTTCGTGAAGGGGCTGAACATCATCGAGCGCCATCCCGATCCGGAAGCGTTCGTCGCGTAGACCAGGTGCTTGCCGTTGTACGTCACGGTGGTGAAGTCCTTGAGCGAGTACCACCCGTTCGCCGGCTGCGCCAACGGGCCCGTCGAGGTCCACCGGTACGTCGATGGGAGAGAGCACGTGCTGCCCGACCCGGACAGCCCGGTCCACTTCTGGTGGGCGGCGCCGGTGCAGTTCCCGAGCTGCACCGCCGTGCCGTTGGCGGTGGCACCGCCCGATGCCTCCAGGCACAGCCCGGACTCCACGCCGACGACCGTGCCGTCGGCGTTGACCCGCCACTGCTGGTTCGTGCCGCCGTTGCAGGCCCAGATCACCGGTCGGGTCCCGGCCGTGGTGGCGTGCCCCGGAACGTCCAGGCACTTGTTGCCGTACACGGTCAGCCGGTTGTCGTCCGTCAGTGTCCACTGCTGGTTGGCCCCGCCCCAGCAGTCCCAGATCTGCAGGTTCGTACCGTCGGCCTGGTTGGCGCCCGGCACATCGAGGCACCGGCCGGAACCAGTACCCCGCAGGGCGCCGCTGGTGGCCGCCTGGGCGGGGTCGGCGACGAGGGTCGCCGCTGCGGCGACCAGGGCCGCGAGCAGCACGGACAGATGTCTGCGGCGGAAAGTACGAGTGGGCATGGGACCTCGTTTCTCTGGCGGAGCGGTGTGCCGATCGGTCCGGCACGGAACGGCCGGACCGAAGTGCTGCGACCGGACCCCGTGTTCGGTCATTCGAACAACGGTCGGAAGGTCGGGCAGGTCGAAGGGCGGGGAGCGATCAGGACCGGGTTGCGCAGTGGCCTCAGTTCCTCACGATGCGCCAGCGGTTGTCGGCGGTCCCGTCGTCCGATGACTGGACCGCGAACGCGCCGACAGAGGTGGAGCTGTTGGCGATGGCGAGGAGCTTGCCGCTGTTCGCGTTGCGGACTTTGTAGGTCCCGTCCCCCTGGTCGAGCAGGGTCCACCGGTGGTCGGCCGTGCCGTTGTCCGACCACTGCAGAACGGGCGCGTCGTCGGCCGTGGACATGTCCTGGACGCCGAGCACCTTGCCGCTGTGGGCGTTGCGCAGACGGACCGCGCTTGCGTCGGGGATCATCTGCCAGTCGTGGTCGGCGGTGCCCGAGTCGTTCCACTGCAGGGCTCGGCCGCCGTCGGCCGTGGACATGTTCTGGATGCCCAGCACGAGTCCGCTGCCGACGTTGGTCAGCCGGACGGTGCCGCTGGTGTTCCAGTAGACCGTGTAGTTGTGGCCGTGCGCGTCGTGGAAGGGGCCGAGGTTGACGGTGGAGCCGTCGGCGGTGGCGGTGAAGGCGAGCGCACTGCCGCTGGTCCGGGTGATCGACGCCGTGTCCAGCGACGGCAGCGAACTGAGCGCGGTGTTGCCGTAGTTGCCGGACAGGACCACCGGACCGTAGGTGATCGCCGCGACGCCCGCGTTGTCGTTGGCCGCGCGCATGACGATCCGCATGGGCAGGCGGACGGTGACCGTGTCGCCGGAGGTCCAGGAGCGGGTCAGGGTGGCGTAGCTGCCGGGTGTGGTGGCGATGTTCTGTGCCACGCCGTTGACGCTGACGGTGGCCCCGGCGGTCCAGCCCGGGATGCGCAGGCGCATCGCCCAGGTTCCGCCGACGTCGCCGGTCACCCGCAGGGTCGTGGTGTCGTCGGCGGGGTAGGCCGTGGTCTGGGTGACCGTGATGCCGCGCTCCGACCAGGTGAGCACCGAAGGCACGAACAGGTTCACGATCAAGGTGTTGTCGGCGCGGTAGTAGATGGAGTCCATCAGCCTGGTGTGCATCTCCAGGCCCGTTCCCTGGCAGCACCAGAAGGTGCCGTAGTCGGTGCTCCAGGTGCCGCCGCCCCAGGCCGGGCCCACCCCGCGCCGGCCTCCGGGCCGGAGCGGAGTGAAGTAGGTGACGTGGCCGTGGTCGTCGGCCGGGTTCTGCTGGCCGATCATCTGGTTCAGCCAGGCCCGCTCGTAGTAGTCGAACAGTGCGACCCGGGTCGGGTCCAGCGCGAACAGCTCCCGGGTGAGGACGAGCATGTTGAAGGTGTTGCAGCTCTCGCAGGTGTCCTGGTTCAAGTAGCCGGCGATGGCGTTCGGGGCGCGGAAGTGCTCCGCCTGGCTGTTGCCCCCGATGGCATAGGTGTGCGCGTCGACGCAGATGTTCCAGGCGTTTGTGGCGATGTCCCGGTACCGGGTGGTGCCGGTGGCCTTGTACTCCCGGGCGGCCCCGATCCACTTGGGTACCTGGGTGTTGGCGTGCAGTCCACTGAGCCGGTCCTGGTTCGACGCCAGCGGGTCGAACACCGTGGCGTGGTCGAACCGCCGCGCGGCGGTGAGCCACCGGGCGTCGCCTGTCTGCTGGTGGAGATCGGTCAGCACGGCGTTCATGCCGCCGAACTCGGTCTGCAGCATGGCCTGCATCTGCTGGCCGCTCAGCCGGCCGGTACGCCGGTCGACCCAGCCCGCCAGGGCGAGCAGCACGTCACGGGCCTGTGTGCTGCCGATGTGGCGCCAGACGTCCAGCAGGCCAGCGAGGGTCTTGTGGATGGTGTAGTACGGCACGTTGCCGTTGCTCAGGGTCCGCTGCTCGAGAGCGGTGAAGTCGGACTCGGGATAGCCGGAGAGGTACCCGGCTCCGAAACCGGCGGCGCTGTTGTTGGCCTGGCACTTGGCCAGCTCCGCGACCATGCGGGTGGCCTTGTCCCGGCAGGTGGTGTCCCCGGTCACCGCGTAGAGCTGCGCCCAGGCCGTGAGGAAGTGCCCTTGGACGTGGGTGCGGAAGGGGAACGTCGGCGCGTCCCAGCCGCCGGTGGCGGCGGCGCCGGCGGTGGACAGCCGGTGGTTGGCACGGAAGTTGTACAGCAGCCGGTCGACATCGACGAAGCGCAGGTAGTTCCGCGTACGGTCCTGGTTGTCCAGCCAGCGGCCGGCGGTGAGCCGGACCTGGTCGAGTCCGAAGGGGTGTGCCAGGACACCGATGTCGGCTCGTGCGGGAGGGACGGCCGCCCGGGCGGTGGGCGTGCCGATGAGGGACCCGGTGGCAGAGGCGGCCGCGGTGGCCCCGGCAGCCTGCAGGAGGCGCCGTCTGCTGACGGAGGAAGCCATCGTGCACCTTTCGGTGAGGATCGGGCTACAGCTCGGTCGTTGGCGCGTCGACTCACGGATCCGGCGGTCGGGTGCGGCACGAACACGGGCGTCGGCGTCGGCATCGCGGTGGGGGCCGGCCCCTTTGCCCTCTCCACTGATACATGGGATGGATTAAGGGACAAGAAGTTGCCCGTGTCTAGTCATGCGACACGAAATGCTCGGCCACTTCGGGAGGTATGTGCTCGGCCGGCGATCTGACGCCGAGGCAGACATTGGATGTGCGGGAAGGGGGTGCGGGAAGCGCAAGAGCTGAATGTGGACAGCGTGAACCGCCGACGGGGCGGTTCCACAGTCGGCCTTCCAGATGCCCGGAGAGTGGTCGGCGCACCCTCGAAACATGGAATGTCTGAGGCGGGACGGGTAGGTTCTACAGCGATGAAAAGGGTCAATTCGGTCTCGATGAAGGCACTTTCATCCTCTTACCCGTTGACACGGGGCAGGCGCGTCACCGAACTTCATGCGTAGCACCTGCCGCCCCGCTCGGAACATCTGAGTCACCCGCAACAGGGAGTGTCCGCATGTCGTTCGGAAGCCTGTCCCGTCGCACGCTGTTGGGTGCCGCGGGGGCCGCCGTGGCCGCGACCGCGCTGCCCGTGGTCCCCGCGCTGTCGCCCCTGCTGGCGGAGGCGACCGCCGCGGACCCGCAGAGCGGCCTGGAGAAGCTGGTGAACATGCGGTTCGGCATGTTCAACCACTTCAGCCTGGGCACGTTCACCGACGAGGAGTGGGCCGCCCCGAACCAGAACCCCGCCCTGTTCGCCCCCACCGCCGTGGACTGCGCCCAGTGGGCGGCCGCCGCCGCGGCGGCGAAGATGAGCTACGGCATCCTGACGACCAAACACCACGACGGCTTCGCCCTCTGGCCCAGCGCCCACGGCACCCAGAACGTCGCGAACAGCTCCTACCGGCACGACGTGGTGAAGGCGTACTGCGACGCCTTCCGGGCGAAGGGCCTGAGGATCGGGTTCTACTACTCCATCTGGGACCGCACCTTCGGCGTCGAGGCATGGGAGAGCCGGCACCAGGTGTCGGGCCTCGAGGTCACCGATGCCGTCCAGCCCGCCGACATGACCTTCATGCTCGGCCAGATCACCGAACTGCTCACCAACTACGGCACCATCGACATGTTCATCACCGACGGTTACGCGTGGCAGATGGGCCAGCAGGCCGCCTCGTACCAGCGGATCCATGAGCACGTGAAGTCCCTCCAGCCGGACATCGTCATGATCGACCACGGTGCCCTGTCGGTGCCGTTCCTCGGCGACGCGATCTACTTCGAGGAGCCGTTGGGCGTCTCGGCCCCGGCCGGGAACACCTACGCCGCCACGCAGGGGCAGACGATCAGCAACGGCTGGTTCTGGCATCCGTCCACGCCCACCGAGGGCCTGATGAGCAAGGACGCGATCCTTTCCCACCTGGCGGATCTGGAGCCGAAGTACACCTCGTTCATCCTCAACTGCCCGCCCAACCGCAACGGCAGGCTGGACACCAACATCGTCAACCGGCTCGCCCAGGTCGGGGCGGCCTGGAGCCCCGACATCTCCAGGCCGCCACTGCCCGCGCAACTGCCGCGCGCCGAACATCCCGTGACCCCCGTCAGCGCCTACGCGACCGCGTACCGCGTCGGTGAGGGCCCGCTCCACGCCATCGACGGGCTGAGCGACAAGGGCTACGAGACCTGCTGGTCGACCTGGGGGCTGTCCACGCCCCTGCCCCACGCGATCACGATCGATCTGGGCGGGGTGTGGAGCAACGTGTCCACCCTGGAGTACCTGCCCAAGCAGTGGAACCGCACCGGTACCACCGACGGTGACATCACCTCCTACACCATCTCCACCAGCACCGACGGCACGAACTTCACCCAGGCCGCCACCGGCACGTGGGCCGGCGACCGTGCCACCAAGGTGGCCGAGTGGCCGGCCCGGAACGTGGGGTTCGTACGGATCCAGGCCCACGCGGCCACCGGCGGTTACGCCAACATCGGCGGCATCCACGTCGGCGGCCGGACGGCCAAGCCGGTCCTGGTGTCGAGAGTGCTGCCGGGCGACGGCACCGTCTACCGCCTCGTCAACCGCAAGAGCGGCAAGGTCGCCGACGTGTACGACTTCGGCACCGCCGACGGCACCGACATCCAGCAGTGGCCGTGGCTGAACAACACCGCGCAGAAGTGGACCTTCGCCTCGACCGGAGACGGCTACTACGAGATCAAGAACGTGAACAGCGGCAAGCTGATGGAGGTGGCTGGGCTTTCCCGGGCGGACGGCGGGAACGTCGCCCTCTACGCCGACCACGACGTGCCGCAGCAGCACTGGGCGGTCACACCGACCGGCGACGGCCACTACTACCTCACCAACCGCTACAGCGGACTCGCCCTGAACGTCGACGGAGGCTCGACCGCCGACGGGGCCGACATCGACCAGTTCACCTACCGTCGAGCCCTCGAACAGCAGTGGCAGATCACCGCCCTGTGACGACGCGGCCCGGGGGCGGGCGAATCGCCGCGGGACATGGCGGATCGGCATGCGCCGCGGCCGTTGTGACATGGAGCGGATGACAGGCGCAGAAGCGAGGCTCTGAGCAGCCGCACCGTCAAGGCGGCGGCGGACTGCGAAGGAGCGATCTCATGGGCCGATACGATCTCGCCCTCATCGGCTTCGGCGGCGTCAACCGCGCGCTCGCCGAACTCATGGTTCACAACGGGGACCGCCTGGCGAAGGAGCTGGGCTTCTCCCTGCGGGTGGTGGCCATCACCGATCTGCGGGCCGGCTCGCTGGTGGACACCGACGGAATCGACCTGGCGCCACTGCTGGCCGCCGAGCCCGGCGAGCTGAGCTTCGCGGACCTCGCCGGCGGCAGCGCGGAGCCGCGCAACGAGTGGGTGATCCGCGAGGTTCCGGCCGACATCGTCGTGGAGGCCACGTTCACCAACCCCACCGACGGTGAGCCCGCCCTCTCCCACGTGCGATGGGCACTGGAGTCGGGCAAGCACGTGTGCACCACCAACAAGGGGCCGGTCGCACTCGCCGGCCGCGCGCTGAAGCGCCTCGCCGCCGCGCGCGGTCTCAGCTTCGAGTACGAGGGCTCGGTGCTCAGCGGCACCCCCGTCCTGCGCACGGCCGAGCGCATGTTCGGCGGCCTGGAGATCACCGGCGTCCAGGGCATCATGAACGGCACCTCGAACTACATCCTCGGCCGTCTCGAAGAAGGCGTCGATCTCGCGGCGGCCATCGCCGAGGCCCAGGACCAGGGGTACGCCGAAGCCGATCCCACCGCCGACGTCGAGGGGTACGACGTCCAGCTCAAAGTCATGATCCTCGCCAACGAGGTCCTCGGCGCGGACCTGCGCCGCGAGGACGTCTTCTGCGAGGGCATCTCCGCGATCACCCCCCACGAGGTGCGGAACGCCGCCTCGAAGGGGCTGCGTTGGAAGCTGGTCGGCTCCGCCACCCGCCACGAGGACGGCAGCGTCGAGGCCCGCGTCGCCCCGCTGGCCCTGCCGGCCCATCACCCGCTCGCCGGGATCTCCGGCCCCGCCAACGCGGTCGCCTTCCACACCGACCTCCTCGGCACCGTCACGGTCTCCGGGCCCGGCGCCGGCCGGGTCGAGACCGCCTACGCCCTGCTGTCGGACCTCATCGCCATCCACCAGCGCCACGCCGACGACGACGCGCGCCCCGCTCTCCAGGAGACCCACCGTGTCTGACACCGCCGTGCCCGCCTCCATCGAACTCGACACCGACACCACGCCCGTGCACAACCCCTACACCGGCGAGGTCATCGCCTCGGTGCCCACCGTCGACGCGGGCGCCGTCGGCGGCATCCTGCAGCAGGCCAGGTGCGGGCGCCGCACCGCCGCCGCGCTGTCCCGCGCCTCCCGGGCCGCGGTCCTGGAACGCGCCGCCCACCTGATCGAGCGGCGTGCCGAGTCCTTCGCCCAGCTGATCGTCAGCGAGGCCGGCAAGACCATCACCCAGGCCCGCAAGGAAGTCGCCCGCGCGGTCAACACCCTCTCCCTGTCGGCGGCCGAGGCCCGGCGCAACGCCGGCGAGGTCATCCCCTTCGACTCCTTCGAGGGCTCGGAGAAACGGCAGGGCTGGTTCACCCGCGAACCGCTGGGCGTCATCGCCGCCATCACCCCGTTCAACGACCCCCTCAACCTGGTCGCGCACAAACTCGGCCCGGCCGTCGCCGGCGGCAACGCGGTCATCCTGAAACCGTCCGCGCTGACGCCGCTGTCCGCGCTGCGCCTGGTCGACACCCTCATCGAGGCCGGCCTGCCCGAGGAGATCGTCACCGTCGTCAACGGCGACGCCGACATCGCCGCCGCGATCGTGACCGCCCCCGACGTGCGCATGGTCTCCTTCACCGGCGGATTCGCCACCGGCGAGGCCATCGCCCGCACGGCCGGCCTGAAGAAGCTCGCCATGGACCTCGGCGGCAACGCACCGGTCATCGTCATGGACGACGCCGACCTCGACGAGGCCGTGAACTCCTGTGTCTCCGGCGCGTTCTGGGCCGCGGGCCAGAACTGCATCGGCACCCAGCGCATCCTGATCGCGGCCGAGGTCTACGAGCGCTTCCGCGAGGCCTTCGTCGCCCGCACCGGGCTGCTGCGCGTCGGCGACCCGCTCGACGAGCGCACCGACGTCGGCCCCATGATCACCCAGGAGGCGGCGGCCGCCACCCGGGCCAAGGTCGACGCGGCGGTGGCCGAAGGTGCGGTGCTGCTGTGCGGCAACGAGACCGTCGGCGCCCTGTACACGCCGGCCGTCCTGGAGGACGTCCCGGCGGCCTGCTCGATCTGGCAGGAGGAGGTGTTCGCCCCGGTCGTCGTGCTGCAGCCGTTCACGTCCTTCGAGGACGCCGTCGAACAGGCCAACGCCATCGAGTACAGCCTCCACGCGGGCATCTTCACCTCCCGCCTGGACCACGCCCTGAACGCGGCCCGGCTGTTGCAGGCCGGCGGAGTCATGATCAACGACTCGTCCGACTACCGCTTCGACGCCATGCCGTTCGGCGGGTTCAAGTACGGCAGCATGGGCCGCGAGGGCGTGCGCTTCGCCTTCGAGGAGATGACCCAGCCCAAGGTCGTCTGCGTCAACCACATCGGCGAAGCGGCACGTTGACGGCCGCCCGTACCGGACACGCGTGACCCTTTCGCGATACCGGGCACCTGCCGGTGCTGTTCGGACCGTGGCGGACGGGTCGTGCGAGAGCACCTGGAACCGGGGCAGTCACCGACGCGTTCGGTGGCTGCCCCGGCCGCGCCGTCAGCCCCGCCGGACCGCGCCGAGCTGGGTCCGGTGCAGGTCCGCGGCGGTGAAGCGTTGCGCCACCGTGCGCAGGACGCGGGCCATGGCCTGGGCGGGCGGGGTGGCGGGGCGTGCCGCGGCGCGCGCGAGGAGGATGCGGCGGGTGGGGGCCGGGACGTCGGAGGCGAACGGCAGGAGACGTACGTCGCTGCGCCGGCTGGTGAGGGCCAGGCGGGGGGCCAGCGCGATACCCAGACCGGCGGCGACCATGGCCTGCGCCTCCTGGTAGTCGTGCGACGAGTAGGCGATACGGGGCTCGAAGCCCGCCTGGCGGCAGCTCCGGCGCAGCACGTCGGCGACGGGATGGTTGTCGGCGCGGATGATCCACTCCTGGTCGGCGAGGTCGCCGAGACGCACGGAGGGGTGCGTGCGCAGGGGTGAGTCGGCGGGAACGACCAGCACGGTGGGGTCGTCCAGCAGATGGGTCAGGGCGAGCGCCGGGTCGTCGAAACGGTTCCACTCGTAGTCCCACAGCAGTCCCTGCTCCACCTCACCGGTGTGCAGCATCTCCCTGAGCTCCGCGAGGACTCCGGCGCGCACCTCGATGCGGATGCCCGCGTGACGACGGCGGAACCGCGTGAGCGCCAGCGGCAGCAGGGACGCGCTCGCGGTGGGGAAGGAACCGAGCCGCAAGGTGCCCTGGTCGAGGGCGGTGAAGGAGTCCAGGTCGGCTTGGGCGGCGCGCAGCTCCCGGCGGATGGTCCGACCGCGCTCGGCCAGCGCGGCACCCGCCGGGGTGGGACGGAC